>CAUJFC010000192.1 GCA_963169755.1 Actinomycetota bacterium
CTGAGCCGAGGTCACTCTCCCAGAGGTAGCGCACCACCGGGGTGGGCGGACTGAGGCGAATGCCTGGCCGGACCTCGGCGGCAGTCCTCGCCGGGTAGTTCTGGGTCGTGGACGAAGCACGCTCATCCTTGACGACGAAGCGGGAGGGGATGCTGGTTTGGGCCAGAGCGCTCACCTCGGAGGCTTCGATTACGGGCGGACCGAGCCGCTCGATCGCGGCGAGTTCGCTCCCGTTGGTGACATGGCAACGGTCGCGGGTGCCGTCTGCGGCCACGAGCGCAGAGAACAGGCGTGCTGGACTCGGTGGCCACTCCTCGGATGACTCGGTGCCGGTCATGACGGTGTCCTCCGGGGACCCGGCCCGGAAGGTCCCGTGGAGGAACCGGACCGTGATCGCCAGCATCAGGCCTCCTCGGGGGCCGGGTATGTCTTGCGGATGACCTCGGCTAGCGCCTTCTTGGGGGTGAGGATCACAGGGCCGGACCAGCGCTTGCCGACGGCCACACCGGCGTTCTCGGCCCGCGTGACCACAGCCGAGAAGAGTTCTTTCGCCTCGGCGATGTCGAGGGGGGCCAGGGGCTCATCGGCGCTCGCTCCCAGCCAGGTCCAGCTTGATGACAATGGTCGGAGGTCGCAGCCGGACCGGAGGTTGAAGCCTCGGCCGAAGGCGGCTGTGTGAGCAAGGAGTCCGAGTGCGACGAGTACAGCCCGGGCCTCAGCCTCCGCCGGCTGGGCGGTATGAACACGGCGCAGCGAGGCGAAGGAGACCGTGGACTGCTGGACGACCGTTCGGAACGACACACCAGCAAGCGCCCCGTCTTCGCCGCCGACCGGTACCTGTCCATGGCCGATGTCCGACAGGTTCTTGCCCTTGTCGGTGAGCGACCAGTGTGCGTGTTGGTTCTCGTCGTAAGAAACTTTCCCGGGGACCGAGAGGTTGAGCGGATCGCCCTTGAGGCCCAGGGTCCGCACCTCGTCTGAGGCTGGGTCGATGCCGATGATCTCTGAGACCCAGGATCGCGCCGCCTTGGCCTGGGAACCCTTCTTACCGAGGTGGGACTGCCAGAAACCGAAGAGCAGGGCCTGTGGGAACCAGGCCATGGGGGCGTCGGCGTTGTCGATGGTTGCAGAGAAGATCGCCCGTCCAATGTCGGACTTCAGGAAGTCTTCGTCGTCGAGCATCGCGTCACGCAGGTAAGCGTCGGCGTTGCGGTGGGGGAAGCGGAAACTCGAGAGCCTTCGGGGCACATGCGGTGGCATGGGTTCGAGGGAGGTGAGGTCGAGGACCAGCTCAGGAAGCCCCAGCTCCGGCCGAAGGCGTTCCAGCGCCGCCTCAAGACGGTTGGCCTGACTTGGCTCGTTGTCGATGGTGATGACGTCGACGACCGAGCGATCTGGCCCTTCTCCCCACCACCGACGACCCTGCTGGAAGACGCCACCCACATATACGGCTGGCTTGACTTTCGCGTTGGGTCCGCCCAGCGGCACTAGGTCGGTCCTGATGGTGATTCCGGCATCCATGCCCTCGTCGCCACAGGCATCGATGAGGCGGTCGGCAGTGATCTGGTCCACGTGCAACTCCTGGTTCTCGAGGGATGCGGCATATGTACGAGCTGTCCGTGACAGCCGTCCTGCCGCCGAGGGTGGCGGGACGGTATCTGATCGAAGTGCGCACTGCTCAGGCCCGATCGCGCAGAGCCTTGGCTCGGCCCTCAAACCGTCAAGATTGTTCTGACCACGTCCAAGTGCCGTCAGACCCGTAGGTGCTTTCATGCACCTCTCGCGCTACCTCCCACGATCGGTGACCGTCCTTGTTCCAGTCATCATCGAGGACGACGAGGGCAACGTCGTCCGTCATCTCGGCTAGGTACTCGATCTCCCAGCCTGCACCGGCACTGTCAACCACTGGGCCGCTGACTATTGCGGTGGCACGCTGAGCGACGGCTAGGGCGTCAGGCCGGGATCCGGCTGGGGCCGCGAAAGACCTGGGTGGCGTGACAGTGCAGGTGGTCATCGGCTGGGGCTGGCTTGCCGCGCTGAGGTTCCCGGATCGGGCGACCCAGCAGACCGAACACCAGCACCTCGGCACTCGCTCCGGTGGCCATGAACTGCTCGGACACCGTCACCCGGTGACTGTCGTCGACGCCGATGGCTCCACGGTCCAACAGCTTGTGGTGGAACGAGCACAGGCACAGCCCGTTGTCCACCGAGTCGGGTCCGTCGAAAGCCCACCAGCGGATGTGAGCCGCATCAAGTCCCACCAACTCACCGCCAAGACGCCCGTCGTAGTCGCACATGGCGCACCGCTGCTCGTAGGCCACCATGATCTGCTGTCGAAACAGCGGGTCTCGACGCCGGTTGACCGCCTCCACCAACCGGGCGCCCAGCGGGTCCACCTCGACTGCTTCCAGACACAGCCCCACCATCGAGCAGATGTCTCGATGGAGCGACTGGGCGAAATGGGCCTCCAGCAGGGCACGGGCTGCCATGGTGAGCAGTGCCGGGTCACGAGCCAGGGCAGCCTCGAACTCCATGCTGAAACCACCGGTGGCCTGGTTGGCCCGCAACCAGGTCTTGGAGTCATGGGCGTCACCGGCCCCGGCGTGCTCCACCGTCCACAGCGCGCCGCCGTGGTCATTGCCGAGCCGCACGAACGGATGCTCCACGGTGGGCTGTTGGCCGGGGCGACCGAACTCCCTCAACAGCCGACCCAGCGGCTTCTCGGCCTCCGAGAACGTTGATCTCGACGACCCGGTGCGTTGGAACTGGCCCAAGGCGTGCAGCATCAGCAACGGCTTGTGCGGAGCCCGTTCTCCGCTGCGGGCCCACTGCCTCAAGTTGACGATCCGCTCGATCCAGCGGGCCCGGTCAGCCGCATCGGGTCCGCCACCGGCCAAAGGGGTTACCTGGGGCATCAGGCCCGGCGGTTGGGACGAACCCGTGGGCTCATCGTCGGTGGTGTCCATCTCGACTGGAAGTCTCGCCGCTGGGCAACCCCAGGGCGGGGAGCGCGGCGGCAGCAGCCGCAGTGACCGGGCAGATCGGATGCGCAGGTCAGCAACCGGCCACATGTGCAGAGTCGGACTCACGAACGGGGACGCTGGCACCGTTGGTCCCGCAGACCCTTGACGCCGTCTCATCCTGGGACGCTGACGTCAAAGCCGCGGACGGCCCCAGCCTCTCGTCGCTCAGCTCGGCGCTCAGGGTGTTCACCGGTCGTTCTCGACAGGCTCACAGGTTGGCGTACCTACGATCGGTTCGTGAACGAGTTCGCTCCGTCCGCCACCGGGCCGAGGGCCGTGCTGGTCGTGCTGCTGGCGGCCTCGCTACTGGTAGCAGCCGTGTCCTGTAGCCGAGTCAGGGATCGTCGCGAAACCTCAACACCCCCGACCACCTCCACCACCGGTACCGTCGATTCCGCAACCCCATCAACCGATGACAACGGCAACGATCCCAACTCCAACCGGGACGCGGCCCACGACCCAGGCGACGCTGACCGGACCGTGCATGAGGCGGTTACCGCAGTGGGCCGGAGGACCGACCACAGTCTGCGGACCCCCGACGGTGCCACCCGGACCTATCAGCTCTACGTGCCCTCACATCTACCCGAGGGAACGGTGCCTCTGCTGGTGGCG
>CAUJFC010000193.1 GCA_963169755.1 Actinomycetota bacterium
ACCCGCAGGCAAGCAGCTCGACCGTTCAAACTGAATGGCCGATGGCGCCGTTCACCGGTGAGTGGCGCTGAATCCGGGCCCTCGACGCCCCACGTATCGCGGGGGCTGCCGTACTGAGCGGGATAGGGAACGTGCTCCTACACTGGTCGGCGAGATGTCGACACCCGAGCCAAAGCCGAACCGGACCGAGAGCCTGGAACTCCCGCTCGAGGAGTTGTTTCGGCGCGCCAAGCCTCACCCGCCCTACGGGGAGGATGTGATCGACGACCTCACTCCCGAGGAGGTCGAAGCCTTCCTCGTCGCCATCAACAGTTGAGCACTCCGTCTGACCGTGGACCGGTTGTTGTTGACACGGATGTGTTCAGCGCACGGCTGATCCCGGACTCCCTGCTTGCCCAGCGCTACGAACCCGTGCTCGCTGGACGGGACGAGTTCATCTCGTTTCAGACCCTGGCAGAGGTGCTCTATGGCGCTCAGCTCCGCAACTGGGGGGCGGCGCGTCTTCGGAGGCTTGAGGCCACAGTGGCCAAGACCGAGGTGGTGCATTCCGGAGACGAGCTGATCCGCGAGTACGTCAACTTCCGGGTGGCCTGCGAGCGGATCGGTCATGCACTCCATCAACGCGAGCACGACGCCGACCGTTGGATAGCGGCTACCGCCATTCGTCTCGGAATTCCGCTCGTGTCCAATGATGGGATCTTCGAGGATGCGCCCGGTCTTCAGTGGATCACCGTCTCCGCCTGAGTTCTACGGCTGCGGTGGCAATCCCTTTGGCAATCCACCAGGTCTCACGGTACGGATTCGGTAGCGCCGGCCGGACCACGAACTGGACCTCACCTGGTAGGACGCTCGACGTCCTTGCTCAGCGCCGCTCACCGAGCTCGAGTGGTCTCACGTGACGGAGGGCCGAACGGAACCGCGACAGCGCCATCTCGTGGGCCGTACTCTGTGGCCATGACCGACCTGCGGGCGACCCCGTTGCGGGATCTGGTTGAGGCTCGCCGCGACGAGATCAAGGCCATCGTCGCGCGCCATCACGGGCGCTCGGTTGCCATCGCTCAGGCGGGTCGACTGGCCGTGGGAGTTGGCGGCCTTCGCCGGGCGGTATTGAAAGGCGGCTATCACCGCTCCGATCATAAATAAAGTGTACGCGCATCTGCTTTAGCTACGCTGAGCCGACGGCAAGCCCACCTTCCTTGGAGCCCCCGGTGCGACCTGACGCCTTCTCATCCAGCGCACGAGGCGAATGTCGCAAGACCCAGACCGGGTACTGGGCGTTCTTCCCGGCCGAGGTGCCCCGGCGGGTGCCGCTCTCCGACGAAGTTGTCAAGCTCCTCGACGAGGCCACCGGTGCGGTGCACCGTCTCGGAGGTGTGGGGCGGCTCGTCCCCAACCCTCACCTGCTCATCGGCCCTCACCTCCGCCTGGAGGCCGTGCTCAGCTCACGGATCGAGGGCACCAAGACCGACGTCGGCCAGCTCCTCCTCTTCGAGGTGGGCCAAGTCCCGTCCCGCGACGCCGAGGACGACGCCGCCGAGGTCAACAACTACGTGCTCGCGATGGAGCACGGACTCGATCGTGTCCGTGGGGGCTTCCCAATCTCTGTCCGGCTCTTCCGCGAGATGCACGAACGGCTTCTCCAGGGAGTGCGCGGCCAACATCGCCATCCCGGTGAGCTGCGGTCGAGTCCAGTGTGGATCGGTGGCAGCAGTCTCGAGGACGCTGTGTTCGTCCCTCCACCTCCTGACGAGATGAAGGCGGCGCTGAGCGACCTCGAGCGGTTCCTTCACGAGAGCGACCTCCCGCTGCTCATCCAGCTCGCCGTCGCGCACTACCAGTTCGAGGTCATCCATCCCTTCCTCGACGGCAACGGCAGGATCGGCCGCCTCTTGATCCCGCTGATGCTCGTCTTGCGCGGCGCGATCCCCCAACCACTGCTGTACCTCTCCGCCTACTTCGAGCAGCACCGCAGTGAGTACTACGACCACCTGCTGGTCACCAGCCAGAAGGGCGACCTCATGCCGTGGCTCGCCTTCTTCCTCCACGGCGTTCGACGCCAGGCCCGCGACTCCGAGGAGCGTACGGTCCGTTTGGTCGAGCTACAACATCAGCTGCGCAACGAGCTCCTCGACGAAGGTCGACCCAACTCGGTGATCCGGCTGGGCGAGCAGCTCTTTTCGGCCCCCGTCGTGACCGCCGCCCGGGTCGAGCAGATGATCAGCATGACTCGGCCCACGGCACAAGCAGCGATCGACGCGCTCGTCGAGCGTGGCGACCTCGTCGAGGTCACCGGTCGCGAGCGACGACGCATCTACCGGGCACCCCGCATCTTCGAGGCCGTGTACGGCTCCGTCGATGTCGAGGATCAGTGATCGATGAGCGACGCCGAGTAGACCATGTTGCTCGACCTGGTCATGGTGCGACGGGCCGATATCAAGGCCATCGCGGCGCGCCACCACAGGACCGCGGTCGCATTGTTCGGTTCGGTAGCGCGCGGTGACGAGCAGCCTGGCAGCGACCTCGACTTCCTCGTCGAGCTCGAACCCGACGCTCGTCCCTTCGAGATCCTCTCGATCGGGGTCGCCCTCGAGGAAACGTTCGGCGGCCCGGTCGACGTCGGCACTCCCGAATCGCTGCGGACGAACATCAGGGAATCTGTGCTCGCCGAGGCCATCTGGCTCTGAACCTCGAGTGTTCGGGCCTGAGACATGGACCGTGTCACTCCCAGGGCAGGCGGTCCAGGTCGGCCTCGCCGGCGGCGATCATTTCGACCAGGCGCCACTCGGGTACCGGGGCGCCGGCCCAGGCGTCCACCCCCACGTTGATCATCCGGCCCCTCTGGCGCCACTTCTCGTGTACGTGTCCATGGACGAGCCAGCCACCGTCATCGGCCGGGCGTTGGGCGGTGAATCGGTCACGATCCCCCGAATCACCCTGGTAGGGGAAGTGACACAGCCGTACCGGGGTGCCATCGTTCAAGGTCATGGACACCTCACCGTGGTGCAGAGCCGTGAACCCGGCGTCGTTCAGATAGCGCCCGGTCCACTCTTGCTCACGTCGGCCCCTGTCGAAGGGCCGGTCATGGTTACCCAACACCAGGTGGCGGGTACCGGCGAGCCGGCCCGCCACCAGAAGCGACTCGTCTATTCGACCCATGGCCAGGTCGCCCAGCACCCATACCTCGTCGTCGGGACCCACCACCGAGTTCCAGGCGGCCACCAGGGCGGCGTCCATCTCGTTCACGGAGTGGAAGGGACGACCGCAGTAGGCGATCACATTGGTGTGCCCCAGATGCAGGTCGGATGTGAACCACCTCATCTCACCAGGATGGCCTGTCAGGGAGAATCCAGGTCGGAGTGGGGCGTCCCGGCGTGAGCAGACATACCCAGGCAACGACTGGGGCTCTCTCAGAAATCATCAAAATCAGATGAGAGTCCTTGTGGGTCGAACATATGTTCGATATCATGCAGGGTATGTCAGAATCCAACTCTCACGAGGGCCGCGACTCTTGTGGACCGTCGGCCGAGAGGTTGCTCACACTGTTGGTGGCCACTCCGGCCGAGCTGACCGACGGTGAGGTCATCGACGGCCTGTTGGGCTTGGTCGAGCTGTCGGGTCGGGTGCAGGCGGCGGTAGCCCGCTTCGCGGCCTCGTTCGACGCTCGGTCACTGGCTGCCGCCGATGGCGCCCGCTCCGCCGCCGGCTGGTTGGCGGCCCGTACCGAGCTGGCCCGGCCGGCCGCAGCCGGAGCAGTGGCCTGCGGTCGGGGTCTACGCCATTGTCCGGTAGTCGACGCCGCGGCCGGCGATGGTCGCTTGGGGGCTGCCAAGGTGCGCGCCCTGCTCGATGTCCGCGAGGGGCTCGAAGCCGACTTCGCCCGCGACGAGGCAGAGCTGGTGGCCGAAGTGGCGCCCCTCACGGTGGCGGCGGCCCGCAATCTGCTCGACAGTTGGCGGTCGGTCATGGCGGCTCGTGCCGGTCTCGACGACGGGCCGTCACCGGCCGATGATCCCGACCGCAACTCGCTGCACCTGTCGTCGACCTTTCAGGGACGGTGGCGGCTCGACGCCGATCTGGACGCTTCAACCGGCGAGGCTCTCGCCAACGCCATCGACGCCTGGATCGAGCGTGGAGTGCGGGCCGGTGCCCTCGATCCCACCACCTCTCGTCGATCTCAGCTCTGGGCCCGAGCTCTCACCGAATTGGTGGGTGTGGGCGCTCACGCCTCCGGTCCTCGTAGTCAGCCTCACGCCGACATTCACCTCTCCTGGGATGCCGCCGATCTGCTGGGCCAGCCGGTCGCGTCCATGGCTGACTTGGCCCGGCGGCGGTGCCTCACCGATCGGGGCACTCACCTCAGCCGGTTCGCCGCCCAACAGGCGTTGTGCAACGCCGACGTCCACGACCTGCTGGTGCTGTTCGGCCTCGATGGCAGTCGGGAGGTGCTGGGGGTCACCCACACCCGCCGCCACGCCACCCGGCACGAACGGGCCGCCCTGATCGAACGAGACCGGGGCTGTGTGTTCCCCGGATGTGATGCCCCGGTTCGATGGTGCGATGCCCACCACACCACGCCCTACGAGATCGGCCACCACACCCGCCTCGACGAGCTGGTGTTGCTGTGCCCCCACCACCATCGGCTGGTGCACCGCGGCTTCACCCTGGTTCGTGGGGGTGACGGTCAGATCACCGTCACCCGGCCGGATGGCTCGGTGATGCCCGCCGTCGACCGGCGTTACAAACTCCCCCCACCCGATGAGCGAGCGGCCTGAGCCAGAGCTGCTCTCCGGTGCGGCTGATCATCCGCGAGGGTCGTACCCCAACTTCTCGATGGCCTCGGGGGTCAGACGGTCGGGCGTCCAGGGCGGATCCCAGACCACGTTGACGGTCACTGGGCTCTGAGGAAGGGCGGTGCGTACGGCCTCTTCGGCCTCGGCCGGGAGCTGCTCAGACACCGGACAGCCCGGGGTGGTGAGGGTCATGTCCACGGTGACCGCACCGTCTTCCACCCGTACGTCGTAGACCAAACCCATCGACACGATGTCGAGCCCCAGCTCGGGGTCCCACACGTCACCCAGAGCCACCAGGGCGGCCGACCGGCGGGCCTCGTCGGTCCAACCTGAGGTGTCGGCTCCTCGGATCAGCAGGCCGGCCGACTCCACAGGTTCAGCCGGCCTGTTACGTGACCACTTCATGGCTGGGGCCTCCCTTGGTCGGCGGACTTTGCGGCCATCAGTGGGCCTCGGGTGAGGTTGGTGGTGGCCGTCGCTCCGGTCAAGGCGATGGCGACCCCTCCCACCGCCACCACCTGAACGCTGTTGACCAGGGCGCCGGCCACCACGGCGGTGTAGCCGATGACGCCGGCCACCAGGGTGAGCTTGGCCAGGTTGGCGCTGAACAAGTCCCCGAACATCAGCGGCTTGCCGGTGGGGCCCCGGCGTACCCCCCGAGCCCTCAGCGCGGTGTAGGTGATGAACGGCACGATCTTGTGGGCGTGACCCACCACCGCCAATCCCAACCAGGCCGACAGGGCTGCCACCTCGGCCACCACCAGACGGCCCCGCACCAACACGTCCACGTCAGCCAGGGCGGCCGCGGCTGCCACCCCCACACCCACCACCAAGAAGGCAGTGGAGGCGAACAGAAAGGCGTGCAGCAGTTCGAGCTTGCGTCGCCGGTGGCGCACCACACCCACCAGAGACGCCACATGGCAGCTCAGCCCGGCGGCGACGGCCACGCCACCGGGCCAGGCCACACCGGGGACCGCGAACAACAGTCCGGTGGCCAGAAGTGGAACCCCCCCAGCGATCAGCCCCACCGCCCAGGTGCCGGCCCGGGCGTTGGGTCGATGGGCCAGGAGGAACATGGGCCAGAGCTTTTCGGCCACCGCCACGTAGGTGAGGCCCAACCAACCCAGCAGCCCCAGGTGGGCATGGGCCAGCACCCGGTGGGCCAGTAGCGGAAACCATCCCGCCTCGCGGTTGAAGGCGTAGACCGCTCCGAAAGCCACGGTCACGATGAGGTACCCCATCGACAGGCGCAGACCCACGAGAGGAACCCCGCCGTCACGCGCTGCCAGTGCCGATGACACGTTCCAGGCGGCCGCCAGCACCGTCAACGAACCGGTCACAGCGCCCGCTGCCACCAGGTACTCGGGTCCGTGGGCGAAGCCCGACGGCAGCAGCCAGGCGGTGGCAACCATCCCGATGAAGGTGAGGCGGGCCACCAGCACCGAGCGCAGGGGTCGACGCCCCACCACCGGCGCGAACTGGTGGACGGCTCCCAACACCGCCATGGTCAGGAAGGCCAGCATGCCGATGTGGACCGCCCCGATGGCCCCAGGGTGTTGAGGGGAGGTGACGATTCGATCGGCGGCGAACCACACCCCCAGACCGAACACCGTCATTCCACCGCCGGCCGCCGCCAGGAACGACAACGGCACC
>CAUJFC010000194.1 GCA_963169755.1 Actinomycetota bacterium
CCGCAGAGTGTGCAACGGCACACGGCCCTCGCGATACCACTCGCTGCGGCTCATCTCGGCCCCGCCCAGGCGACCGGAGCACTGCACCCTGATCCCCTCGGCCCCCGCCTTCTGGGCGTTCTGCACCGCCCGCTTCATGGCCCGTCGGAAGGCGACACGACCCGCGAGCTGGTCGGCCACACCCTGGGCGATCAGAGCGGCGTCCAGTTCGGGCTGCTTGATCTCCTGGATGTTGAGCTGCACCTTGTTGTTGCCGGTGATCTCGGTGAGCTTGGCTCGAATCCGATCGGCCTCGGCGCCACGACGACCGATCACGATTCCGGGCCGGGCGGTGTGGACATCGACCCGCAGTCGATCGCGGGTCCGCTCCACCTCCACCCGACTGATGGCGGCGTGGGGTAGTTGTGTCATCAGGAGATCCCGGATCTTCCAGTCCTCGATGATGAACTTGCCGTACTCCCGACGGTCGGCGAACCAGCGCGACTTCCAGTCGGTGGTGACGCCTAGGCGGAAGCCGTAGGGGTTGACCTTCTGGCCCATCAGTTCTCGTCCTTCTCGTCGGCTTCAGCAGAGGTGGCGTCATCGGCAGATGGGGGCTCGACCACGTCGTCCGCCTCGGTAACCTCGCTCACGACCTCCTCGGCAACCACCTCGTGGTCATGATCGTGATCATGGGTGTGCTCGGCCGCACGGCTCTTGGCCACCCGGGCACGACGCGAAGCCCGACCGGCGACACCGGCTCCGGAGCGACCGCTGCGGGCGATCCTCTCGTTGCGGATGCGGAGCTGCTCGGCGGTGCCGCGGGCCACTATCACGGTGATGTGGCAGGTGCGCTTACGGATCCGAGTGGCTCGGCCCCGGGCCCTGGGGCGCCAGCGCTTGAGCGTGGGACCCTCGTCGGCGTAGCAGGCCACCACATAGAGGCCCTCGGGATCCTGGCCATCGTTGTTGGTGGCGTTGGCCACCGCCGAGGCCAAGGCCTTGCGAATGATGATGGCTATGTCACGCTCGACGAACTCGAGAATCTCGTCGGCCTCGGCCACGTGCTTGCCTCGGATGAGGTCGAGAACCTCGCGGGCCTTGTAGGCCGACACCCGCACGTAGCGAACCTGGGCTCGTGTGCCCGGACGTTCGTTGGTCTTGTAGATGGTTGCGCCCTTGCGGGTCTCGCGGACCCCGGCGATCTGCTTGCCGCTGACAGCCATGCTCAGCGCCTCCCTCGGGCGTTCTTCTCCTGCCCGGCGTGGAACTTGAAGGTGCGGGTGGGAGCGAACTCACCCAGCTTGTGGCCCACCATGGATTCGGTCACATACACCGGCACGTGCTTGCGCCCGTCGTGAACCGCAATGGTGTGCCCCACCATGTCGGGGATGATGGTGGAACGGCGCGACCAGGTCTTGATGACCTTCTTCTCGCTGGCGGCGTTCAGGGCGTCGACCTTCTTGAGCAGATGGTCGTCGACGAACGGGCCCTTCTTGAGTGAACGAGGCATCTCGGACTCCTGGCCTTACCGACGCGAGCCGCGGGTGCGGCGACGACGGACGATGAGCTTCTGGGACGGCTTGGACTTGTCACGGGTACGGCCTTCCGGCTGTCCCCAAGGCGAGACCGGGTGGCGTCCACCGGAGGTCTTGCCTTCACCACCACCATGAGGGTGGTCGACTGGGTTCATGGCGACACCGCGAGTCTGGGGGCGGACGCCCTTCCAGCGGTTACGGCCGGCCTTACCGATCTTGATCAGCTCGGCCTCGGCGTTGCCGACCTCACCAACCGTGGCCCGGCAGTCGATCGGCACCCGACGCATCTCAGTGCTGGGCAGGCGCAGGGTGGCGTAGTCACCTTCCTTGGCCACCAGCTGCACGCTGGAGCCGGCAGAGCGGGCCATACGCCCACCACCGCCGGGCTTCAGCTCGACATTGTGCACGGTGGTTCCCACCGGGATGTACCGCATCGGCAGCGCATTGCCGGGACGGATCTCGGCTCCCTGCCCGTTCTGGAGGATGTCGCCCACCTTCACATTGCGGGGAGCAAGGATGTACCGCTTCTCGCCATCGAGGAAGTGGAGCAGCGCGATCCGGCAGTTGCGGTTGGGGTCGTACTCGATGGTTGCGACCTTGGCCGGAACCCCGTCTTTGTTGCGACGGAAATCGATCACCCGGTACTGCTGCTTGTGGCCGCCACCACGGTGACGGGCGGTCTTGCGGCCATAGGAGTTACGCCCGCCGGTGCTGCTCTTGGGAGCCAGGAGCGACTTCTCGGGGGTGGACCGAGTGATATCGGAGAAGTCCGACACCGTCTGGAACCGACGGCCGGGGCTGGTGGGCTTGCGCTTACGGAGGGCCATCGTCGTCAGTCCTTGAAGATGTCGATCGAGTCGCCCTCGGCCACCGTGACGATCGCACGCTTGCGATCGGGGCGGCTGCCGGCCTTACCGGTGCGACGGTTGCGGGTGGTCTTGCCCTTGCGGTTGAGCGTGTTCACCGAGGTGACCTTCACGTCGAAGATCTCCTCGATGGCACTGCGGATCTCGGGCTTGGCGGCATCGGGGTGAACGATGAACGTGTAGACGTTCGACTCGATGAGCGCGTAGCTCTTCTCCGAAACCACTGGGCGGATGATGATGTCTCGGGGATCCTTCACAGTGCGGCCTCCTCGGAAGCGGCGGGAGCCGACGTGGGCAGGGTCGCCTGGGTGAACACCACGTAGTCGTTCACCAACACGTCGTAAGCGTTGAGCTCGCCGGGAACGATGAGCTGTACCTCGGGCAGGTTGCGCAGCGACCGAGCGGCCACAGCGTCATCGGGACCGAGCACGACCAGAACCCGACCCTCGGTTCCGAGGGTGGCCAGAGCGGCCTTGGCGGCCTTGGTGCTCGGGGTGTCTCCGAGAGCCCAGCTGTCGACTACGAGGACCTTGCCGTCAGCGGCGCGATCGGACAGCGCCGAACGCAGAGCCAGCTTGACCATCTTCTTGGGGGTCCGCTGGTGGTACTTGCGCGGCTTGGGACCGAGCGCGATACCACCACCGGTCCAGATCGGTGAGCGGCTCGAGCCAGCGCGGGCCCGACCGGTGCCCTTCTGGCGCCAGGGCTTGGCCCCACCACCACTCACCTCGGCTCGAGTTTTCGTGGACTGGGTGCCGGCCCGGCGGGCGGCGAGCTGAGCGGTGACCACCTGAGCCATCACCGCCACGTTCGGCTCGAGGCCGAACACGGCTGGGTCCAGATCTGCCTTGACGACGCTGACCATCACTTCCCACCCTTCACGGCATTACGGATGAGGACCAGCCCACCCTTGGGCCCGGGTACGGCCCCCTTGACGAGCAGCAGGTTGCGCTCGGCATCGGCCGAGACAACGGTGAGGTTCTGGGTGGTGACCTTGTCTCCACCCATGCGACCGGCCATGCGGGTGCCCTTGAACACTCGGGCGGGAGTGGCGCACTGCCCGATCGATCCGGGGGCTCGGTGGACCCGGTGAGCACCGTGGCTGGCGCGCTGACCGGCGAAGCCGTGGCGCTTCATGGCACCAGCGAAGCCCTTGCCCTTGGACACGGCGGTGACGTCGATCCGCTCACCGTCGGCCAGCTCGGCCACAGTGATCTCCTGGCCAACCTCGTAGCCGGTCACGTCATCGATTCGGAGCTCGACCAGTTTCACGCCCGGCTCCACTCCGGCCTTGGCGTACTGGCCAGCCACGGGCTTGGTGAGTTTTGACGCCTTCTTGGACCCGAAGGTGACCTGAAGGGCGCTGTAGCCGTCGTTCTCGGGGGTGCGAATCTGTACCACCCGGAGGGGCTGGACCTGGACCACTGTTACCGGAACCATCCGGTTCTGGTCGTCCCAGACCTGCGTCATGCCGACCTTTTGGCCGACTATTGCCTTGGTTGCCATGTGCGTCTTCCTGTCGCGGAGGAACGATGCCGTTCACGCGGGCGCTCCGCACGGGATCTCTCCCGGCGGAGCGCCAGTTCGGTTGTGCCGTGGGGTTCCCGGCAGGCCGGGCCGTCACGGACGTCGGTTGCGGGCCTGAGCCCGAGACCAGCCACCAAGTCGGGAGACCCGGCGGCACGAGTTGGGTACCTTACCGGCCCAGTGCCAAATGGACCAATTCCGGCGGTGATTCTGCTACTGGATCTTGATCTCGATGTCCACGCCAGCCGGGAGATC
>CAUJFC010000195.1 GCA_963169755.1 Actinomycetota bacterium
CCATGGGCTCTTCGATGATGTAGGCCGGCTTGCGGGCACCGGCGTACTCGGCCGCCTCCTGAACCGCCCGCTGCTCTACCCCGGTGATACCTGACGGCACGCAGATGACCATGCGAGGCTTGGCCCAGCGCCGCTGATGCACACGATGGATGAAATAGCGCAGCATCTTCTCGCAGATCTCGAAATCTGCAATGACGCCGTCTTTCAGAGGTCGGATGGCCTGAATGTGGGCCGGTGTCCGACCGATCATGCGCTTGGCCTCGAGCCCGACGGCCAGCGGTCGTCCGTCCTTGACGTTGACGGCCACCACCGACGGCTCGTTGAGAACGATGCCGCGTCCCCTCACGTACACCAAGGTGTTGGCGGTACCGAGGTCGACCGCCATGTCCCGGCCCATGATCGAGGAGAGCGGATTCTCGTTCGACATCGACGGTGACACTAGCCGTCGTAAAGGAACTGAAACAATCGGTCTCTAGCAGAAACAGCGATGATTTTCGGGGATGGTCAGCGCCCGGGGAACCACAGAGCGATCTCGCGGGCCGCCGACTCGGGGCCGTCAGAGCCGTGCACCAGGTTCTCGTTGGTGGTGGTCGCCAGGTCGCCACGGATCGAGCCGGGCTGGGCCTCGGTCACCTGGGTCTTGCCGATCAGGATGCGTCCCAGCTCCCAGGTGTTGTCCGACGGGCCTTCGACGACCATGGCGAACACCGGCGAGCGGGTGAGGAAGTCGACCAGCTCACCAAAGAAGGGCTTCTCGGCGTGCTCGGCGTAGTGGGCCTCGGCCAGAGCCCGGTCGACACTGCGCAGCTCGGCCGCCACCAAGCGCAGACCCTTGCGCTCGAAGCGCGAGACGATCTCGCCCACCAGGCCACGCTCCACAGCGTCGGGCTTGCACATGATGAAGGTCTGGTTAGCCATAGGCAGGGCACGCTAACGGTCGACCCGGCCTGGCTGGAAACCCGCGCCCGGTAACTCGGCGCAGTCAGTCAGAAGCGGGATCGCCACCCGAGCCGGACCACTGTCGGTCGGGATGGAGTGTCAGCAACTCGGCCCCGGACTCGGTGACCACCAGGGTGTGTTCGAACTGGGCGGTCCGCTTTCCGTCCACGGTCACCGCCGTCCAGCCGTCGTCCCAGATCTGGTGCTGCCATGCCCCCACCGCGATCATCGGTTCGATCGTGAAGGTCATGCCCACCTCCATGACAGTGTCGTTGCGGGGGTGGAAGTAGTGGAGGATCTCGGGTCGGGTGTGGAACTCGGTTCCGACCCCGTGGCCCACAAAGGCCCGCACCACGCTGAAGCCGCGGCTCTCGGCATGGTCCTGGATGGCCCGACCGATGTCGGATACCGGACGGCCGGGGGTGACCGCCTGGATTCCCCGCCAGGTGCACTGCTTGGTTACCTCGATCAGCCGGCGTGACTCGGGGTCGACCGAACCGACCTCCCAGGTGGCGTTGGTGTCACCGTGGACGCCCTCTCGAAACAGAGTCACATCGAGGTTGATGATGTCGCCGTCACGCAGCGTCCGGGCGTCGGGGATCCCGTGGCAGATGACCTCGTTCACCGAGGTGCACACCGACTTGGGGAACGGCGGAGAGGTGCCGTAGTTGAGCGGGCTCGGATAGCCACCGGCCTCGATGCAGAGTTGATGGCACAGCTCATCGAGCTCATCGGTGGTGACCCCCGGGGCCACCGCTTCTCCGACCCGGCGCAGGATCTCACCGGCCGCCGCCCCGGTGCGGCGCATCCGCTCGATCACATCTGCCGACTTGACCATCGGCTCGTCGCGGTCGTCAGTGCCGCCGTGCTCGGCGTAGTGAGGACGCTCGATCTCGGCGGGCACCGACCTGGTCGGGCTGAGCGCGGCCGGAGTCACCCGATCGGTGGTCGGCCGGTGGCAGCGCTTGAACTTGAGGCCGCTCCCACACCAACACACGTCGTTGGGACGAACCTTGGACAGCGGCTGGTAGCTGCCGCTCATACCGCGACCTCCTCTCGAAGTACCGTCCGGGCCGGGCCGACCACGTACAACGAACCGGTCACCAACACAAGATCATCGGGACCCGCCACCGCCAGAGCCCGGCGCACCGCGTCGTCGACACCGGGAACCGACTCGGCCACGATCCCCAACGAGTCGGCGGCCGCCGCCACCAGCGGAGCGGGGATGGCCCTTGGAGAGTCGGGAGTGCATGCGATCAGCAGACCGGCGTCGGTGGCCCCCACCGCAGAGAGCATCTCGACGGGGTCGCGCCCCGACAGGAACCCCACCACCAGCACCACCGTCCCCGCCAGCGTGAACTCTTCTCGCAGGGTGGCGGCACAGGCCGCGGCACCGTCGAGATTGTGAGCGGCGTCGAGCACCACGGTCGGTTCACGTTCGGCCACCTCGAACCGACCGGGCACCGTGACCGAGGCGAAGGCGTCAGCAACCACCTCTTCATCCAACCGACGGTCGAAGAACGCCTCGGCCGCTGCCAGCGCCACCGCGGCGTTCTGGCTCTGATGCTCGCCGTGCAGCGGAAGGTACACGTCGTCGTAGGTCCCCGAGGGGGTGCGCAAACCGAGCGACCTTCCCCCCAACGCCAGAACCTCCTGCTCGCAGTCGAACTGCTCTCCCCGCCACCAGATCGCCGCGGCATCGGCGCCGGCCAGGATCGGGCGGACGTCGGCGGCCACCTCACCACAGACAAAGGTGGAACCGGGCTTGACGATGCCGACCTTCTCGGCGGCTATCGCCTGACGCCAGTCTCCCACCCCGTCGGTGTGGTCGTGGCCGATGTTGGTCAACACCGCCACCGCGGCATCCACCACGTTGGTGGCGTCATAGCGGCCCAGCATCCCCACCTCCACCACCGCCACGTCCACCGCCACGTCGGCGAAATGGACGAAAGCGGCCGCCGTGAGGATCTCGAAGTAGCTGGGCGTCACCCCGGCCACCTCCTCGACCGCGGCCACCGTCGAAATGGCCGCCGCCAGGTCATCGTCGCTGATCGGCTCTCCGTCCCAGGCGATCCGCTCGTTGATCCGCTCCAGGTGAGGGCTGGTGAAGGTGCCGACCGACAACCCCGATGCCCGCAGCAACTCGGTGCACATCCGCGCCACCGAGCCCTTGCCGTTGGTGCCGGTGATGTGGATCACCGGATAGGCGTTCTGGGGGTCTCCGAGGGCATGAACCAGCCGGGTCATCCGGTCCAGAGACAGTCCTTCGGCGCGCCCAGCGGTGGCCTCGAGATTGGTGTGACGGTCCAGATAGGCGAGGGCGGCACGAAGGTTCACGGTGGAACCACGCTACCGCCCACCCCTACTGGTCTGAACCTGGCCGACAAAGAGTCCGGCGTCCCGGGCTCGGGCCCCCGGTTGGTGCCCGGGATTAGAAGCGGCGGTACTCGGCCGGAATCGGGGTGTGAAAACGCTCGCCGAGACGCACCACATCTTCACGATCGTGGTCGGGGGCCTCGTAGCCACGGTGCAACTCGACCTGGACATCGGGGCTGAGGCACGGGACCTGCCGGCCAGCCACCCAGCCGTAGGTGAAGCTCTCGGAGGGGAAGTCGGGCTCGGCCTCGGCCGGGTCACGGGTGACCATCCAGGCGTTTCCGGCGTCGTCCTTGGCCACCGGCCGCAGGTCGATGACCCGCTCGTAGGAGTCTTCCAGGCGAACCGAGGTGATGCCCTCGTGCTCCTTGACCTGGAAGCCGACCTCGGCCAGCGCCTCGACCGCCGGCTTCACCTGCCGGAGATCAATCACCAGATCGACGTCGGAGTGATCACGGTTCTGCTCACCCAGCAGGGCCTCGATGCCCCAACCGCCTTCAAGCGTGGGGCGTACACCGGCTTCGGTGAGCACGGTGATGACGTCAAGTACGTCCTGGGCTTCCATGGGCATGGCCGGTGCCTCCCGCGAAGTTTGGTTGGTTGGGGGATGTTCGGGGTCAGCGAGCGCCACCCCTACCCACGCTCTGCGTGGTGATGCCCGGATTCTAACACGCTCCGTAACCAGGCGGGAGGTTCAGTTGAGAACGCCGCCGCGGCATCGAGGCGCGCCAAAGGCCAGGCACCACGCCCGACACACGGGTTGGCTCGGAGCCTGGTGGACCGGCCAGCAGGGTCGGAGTTCAGGAAGCGGCGCGCCGAGGCCGCGAGGCCCTGGTGGGCTGGCGGGGAACCAGCGTCGGGTTCACCTTCTCCAACACCACCTTCGAGTCGATCACGCACTTCTCGATGTCGGTACGGCTGGGAAGGTCGTACATAACGTCGAGCAGGACCTCTTCGAGAATGGCCCGCAGCCCGCGGGCTCCCGTCGACCGCAGGATCGCCTGATCCGCAATGGCCTCGAGCGCGTCGTCGGTGAGTTCGAGCTTCACGTTCTCGAGCTCGAAGAACCGCAGGTACTGCTTGACCAGGGCGTTGCGCGGCTCCACCAGGATCCGAACCAGCGCCTCACGATCGAGATTGTCGACCACTCCGACCACCGGAAGACGGCCGATGAACTCGGGGATCAGCCCGAACTTGTGGAGGTCCTCGGGCATGAGTTGGCTGAGCAGGTTGCCCAGGTCCTTGTCTTCAGTGCGGCGGATGTCGGCCCCGAAGCCGACCCCCTTGGCGCCGGCTCGACTCTCGATGATCTTGTCTATGCCCGCAAAGGCTCCACCACAGATGAACAGGATGTTCGTGGTGTCTATCTGGATGAACTCCTGGTGGGGATGCTTGCGCCCGCCCTGGGGCGGCACCGAGGCGGTGGTGCCCTCCAGGATCTTGAGCAGGGCCTGCTGCACGCCCTCACCCGAGACGTCCCGCGTGATCGAAGGGTTCTCGGCCTTGCGGGCCACCTTGTCGATCTCGTCGATGTAGATGATGCCGGTCTCGGCCTTCTTCACGTCGTAATCGGCCGCCTGGATCAGCTTCAGGAGGATGTTCTCGACGTCTTCACCGACGTAACCGGCCTCGGTCAACGCCGTGGCATCCGCGATGGCGAACGGCACGTTCAACATGCGCGCCAGGGTCTGGGCCAGGAAGGTCTTGCCGCATCCGGTGGGACCGATCAGCAAGATGTTCGACTTGGCCAGCTCGACGTCGTCGTGGCCCGAAGCGGCACCGATCTGAACTCGCTTGTAGTGGTTGTAGACCGCCACCGCCAGGATCTTCTTGGCCAGGTCCTGACCCACGATGTACTCGTTGAGGAACTCGTAGATCTCGCGGGGCTTGGGAAGCTCATCGAAGTGGAGATCTGTCGTTTCGGACAGCTCTTCCTCGATGATCTCGTTGCACAGCTCTATGCACTCGTCGCAGATGTAGACACCCGGACCAGCGATGAGCTTCTTCACCTGCTTCTGGGACTTGCCGCAGAACGAGCACTTGAGGAGCTCGCCCCCATCTCCGAACTTCGCCACTGTGGCTTCCCCTTACAGACAGTCAGGAAGCGGCCGTGATCGGGCCGCTCTTGTCGGCGACCTCACGGGTGGAGATCACCTCATCGATGATGCCGTACTCCTTGGCTTCGGTGGCGGACAGTACGAAATCGCGGTCGGTGTCGCGCTTGAGGCGCTCTTTGTCCTGACCGGTGTGCTCCACCAGGATGTCCTCCAGGAGGTCCCTCATGCGAAGGATTTCCTTGGCCTGGATCTCGATGTCGGTGGCCTGGCCCGAGCCGCTCCCCCACGGCTGGTGCAGCAGGATCCGGGCGTGGGGCAGCGCCAGACGCTTGCCCTTGGTACCCGCCGCCAACAGCACCGCAGCGGCCGACGCCGCCTGCCCGAAGCAGATGGTGGTGATGTCGGCCTTGACGTACTGCATGGTGTCGTAGATGGCGAACAGCGCCGTGATGTCTCCACCGGGGCTGTTGATGTAGATGTTGATGTCCTTGTCGGGGTTTTCCGACTCGAGGTGGAGGAGCTGGGCGCACACCAGGTTGGCGATGGTGTCGTCTATCGGTGTGCCCAGGAAGATGATGTTGTCCTTCAGCAGCCGCGAGTACAGGTCGAACGCCCGCTCGCCCCGGTTGGTCTGCTCTACGACCGTGGGAACCAGGTAGTTGTAGGCCGGCTGAATGGTCACTCGGCATCCTCCGTGGAGCCATCGTCATCGGTGGGAGGCTCGAGGAGAGACCGGTCGACGGCGTTGCCGTCTTCATCGACCAGTTCCACCCGTTCGATGAGCCACTCGAGCGCCCGTTGGTTACGCATCTCCGAGCGTAGCGCCGAGACCTGGCCACTCCGCTCGAACTCCTTGCGAACCCGCGAGACCTTGTCTCCGCTGCGCATGGCGATCAGTTCGAACTGGGCGTCGAGCTCTTCGTCGGTGACGTCGATCTCCTGCTCGGCCACGATCGCCCGCAGCGCCAGGTTGGCCTTGACCGCCCGGGTGGCCCCGGCACGAAGCTCGTCGAGGAAGCCCTGGGGCCCGCCCTCGATGCCAGCCAGGTACTGCTCGGGCGAGATTCCCTGGGCCTGGAGGCGACCCAGGAAGTCGTTCAGGCGGTTCTGCACGTCCTGATCGACCAGGGCGGCGGGCGGCTCGTCGTCGACCAGTTCGGCCAGCGCATCGGCGGTGTTGTTGCGCACCTGGAGGATGGCCTGTGACCGCTTGATGGGGGCGAAGCGGGCCCGGAGGTCGTCGCGCAGCTCGTCGAGGGTCTCGAACTCGCTCACCTCGGCCGCGAAATCGTCGTCGAGGTCGGGAAGAGTCTTCTCGCGCACCTCGGTGACCGAGACCTTGAAGTCGACCGGGTCCTCATCCTCAACCGGGTGATCGGCGGTGAACTCCAACTCGGCTCCCGCCGAAGCCCCGGTGAGCTGCTCGTCGAGCTCGGGGACGATCGAGCCGCTGCCCACCTCGTAGAGGTACCCGTCGGCGGCCAGGCCCTCGAGGGGCTCGCCGTCACGGGAACCGACGATGTCCATGAGAACGGTGTCACCCTCGGCGGCGGCGCGCTCCACCGGCTCGAGCTGGGCGTAGGCGTCACGCAGACGGTCGAGCTGAGCGGTGATCTCGTCTTCGGTCACATCGGGGCGATCGATGGTGACCCGCAACGACTGGTAGCCAGCCGGGTTGACGGTGGGACGAACCTCGACCACCGCCTCGAAGGCCAGGTGAGCGTCTTCCACCGTGGAGGTGAGGTCGTACTCGGGGGCCGCTATCACGTCCACGTCGTGCTCGCGGATGGCCTCGGAGTAGTAGCGGGGCACGGCGTGCTCGATGGCATCGCCACGGGCGGCCTCGACCCCGATCCTGGCCTCTATGAGCTTGCGGGGGGCCTTGCCGGGACGGAATCCCGGAATCCGGACCTCGCGGGCGATCCGCTTGAAAGCGGCATCGACCTCTCGCTCGAACGCTTCGCCGTCGACCTCGATCGTCAGCTTTACCTTGTTGCCCTCGACGGGCTCGACCGTTGACTTCATGAGACCGACGAGTGTACCGGCGAGGCCCTTCACCCACCGCACCGACGGGCGGGCCACCAGCGGGGGCCATGCCGTGCCTGTCTGGTCGGTACGTCTGTCGGCGCACCTCCTCAGCTCCTCCAGACGCCTACCGTCTCGGCTGTGGCTCCGACCGCCAGCACCACGATCGCCGCCGCGGTGGCGTTGCTGGCCTCCGGCGTGTTGAAGCTGATCCGTCCCGACGCCGCCCGGGCGGCGATCCGAACCGTGGGCGGCCCCGGCGGACGGTCGGTGGTCCGGTTGTTGGGGTCGGCCGAGGTGGCGGTGGGTACCTGGGCTCTGGCCACCGGTGGTCGTGGCGCAACCCTGGCGGTCGTCGGGATCTACCTGGGGTTCGCCCTGTTCGTCTGGCGGCTGAGGACGGTGTCAGGAGGAACCACGGCCTGCGGCTGTTTCGGTTCGTCAGGTGCGGCGGCGAGCCTCGCCCACATCTGGGTGAACCTGTTCGTGGCGGTTGTCGCTGCGCTCAGCATCAGCGAACCGTTCCCGGGACTCGGGCCGATGCTCTCTGGGGGCGGGAACCAGGCCGCCGCGACGCTGGCTCTGGCTTCTATCCAGCTTGTCGCTCTCATCACTGTGGTGTCGCGCCGCTCCCCCCGGGTCGCCGTCGCACCGCCGGCCGCCTCCGACGTCGCTCCCGCCTCGGTCCCTGGCGAGTTCGCGCCCCGGGCCCTGTCGGGAGTCGACCCCCGGGGGCACGACATCGAGATCCCCCTGACGGGACGGCCGGGCCGCGTCGCGGTGGTGTTCCTTTCGTCGACCTGCGTCACCTGCCAACCGATCTGGGATGGCCTGGCCGGCCCCGACCGAGACCGCCTGCCCCGCGACGTGACGGTGGTGGTCGCCACAAGAGGGCCCGAAACCGAACGACCCGCCACCGTGGCCCGACTGAGCGGGTCCAGACCTCGCCGGGGTCGAGCCTCGAGCCGGCGCTCGGTCACCGTGGTCATGTCGGACACTGCGTGGCGCTCGGCGTCGGTCCCCGGCGCCCCCTACCTGGTGGTACTGGACGGGCCCACCGGGGCTGAACGCGCACGAAGGCCAGTGACCGGCTGGTCTGAGGTCGTCTCGGCCATCGACGTCCTCAACGACGCCGACCCAGTCGACACCCGCCCGCCCCAACCGCCGGCGCCCGGGCCGTGACCCCGGCCGGGACGGGGATTGCCGATGGCGGACCCGGCGCATGGATCGGCGCATTGTTCGGCGCATTGTTCGGCGCATGGTTCGCCCCATCGTCGACGAACTAGTACCGTGCCCTGACCCGCGGGTGTAGCTCAATGGCTAGAGCTTCAGCCTTCCAAGCTGAAGATGCGGGTTCGATTCCCGTCACCCGCTCCATTTCTCCAGCCGTTCCGGAACACCGATCGGTGAGCCGGCTCGGCCAACCCCGTCGGGGCCGATCAGGCGTCAGCAGTTGGCGATCACGGCCTCGGCGTACTCGCCGAAGGCCCGCTTCTGTCCCTCGGGGTCGAAAGCCAGGGGCGGGATGATCACCCGGCTCACGCCCAGATCCCGAAGCGCCTTCACCTCGTCGAGTGCCCGAGACCCGAGGGCGCCGTTGCCTCCCGAGGTGATCTCGATCGCATCGGGATCGCGCCCGTGCTCCACCGCCGACTCGCGCATGATCGTGATCAGCTCGGCCAGACGGCTGTGATCGCCC
>CAUJFC010000196.1 GCA_963169755.1 Actinomycetota bacterium
GACTGGGCCAGCCCAATGGCGACACCGTCGCGGGGGGTCAGATCGTCGATGCGCTTCTTTCTCGAGCCCACTCGCTCGGCCAGGAGAAGGACCAGGCCCATCACGATCAGTGTTCCGGCAATCAGGCGCAGGTCACGGGCCCCGGTCTCGATTTGATCCTTGAACGCCAGACCGAACAGCCCGATCGGCACGGTGGCCACGATCAGATACCACCCCATGCGCACATCGGGATCGTCACGCCGAGACCGGTCACGCAACGAGGCGAGCCACGCCCCCGCAATCCGCCAGAGATCGGCCCAGAAGTAGATGACCACCGCCGCCATGGTGCCCAGTTGGATCACCGCGGTGAAGGCTGCACCCGGGTCTTTCCATCCCAGCAGCGCCGGTACCACCCGCAGGTGACCGCTGGAGGACACCGGCAGGAACTCGGTAAGGCCCTGTACCAGGCCGAGGATGATCGCTTCCAGGAAGGACACGGCCCCGCACCGTAGGCGGATCGACGAGCCGTCACGAAGACCACTCAACTGCCGGGCCGGGCCGGGCCAGAAAAGTCTTTCCGAAAAGTCCTAAGAGGTTCGCCGGTGGATGGTCAGGACGTGCGTAACCCCCACAACCAACCCAGTCCGAGGAGGACGCCCGAAATGAACACCACCACCAACCGCAAGAACCGTCGCCGTCTGGCCGCCGCCTTCTCTCTGGCCGTCGCCCTGCCGGTGGGCCTGGGCGCCGGCTTCGCTTCCCCCGCCTCGGCCGGAGGCCCATTCGGGCCTGGCATCCCCGAGATCGACTTCGAGATCCCCACCATCGACCCCTGCACGCTGATCGACTGTGACCCTCCCAAGGATGACACCCCGGTGATCGAGATCCCCGACTACGACGGGCCGATCATCGAGATCCCCTGCGGCGTGCTCTACGCCTGCCCGCCCGAGGACACCACCCCCGACGTGCCCGAGGACACCACCCCCGACGTGCCCGAAGACACCACGCCGGACGTGCCCGAAGACACCACGCCGGACGTACCCGAGGACACCACGCCGGACGTGCCCGAAGACACCACCCCCGACACCCCCGAGGTGGACAACCATCAGCCCCAGCAGCCCCAGCAGCCCCCGGTGGTCATGGGACACACCCAGGTCGACGCCCCGGTGATGGCCCGCCCCACCTTCACCGGCTGAGGTGACCAAGCGAGAGACTGAGCCAGCCGGGTCCGGATCATCCTGGGAGGGTGGCATCTGCTGACCCGGCGGCTCGGGCTCCACATCCACACAAGCCTCGGAGGCCCCGGCGGGGAGCCCCGAGGGCGGGCCGATCGACCGGCGGGAGCACTCAGCTCCCGCCGGTCGGTTCGGGTTTTCCCTCACCCACTCGATGTGATCCGCCAGGCGCGAGCTCTCGACGACCACGGAATCGGAGCGGACCGGGCGACGGTCGAGATCCGACCAACCGTTCCTCCCCCTGGGTGGAGTCCCTCGACCCGAGACCTGAGATTTCTCGTCAGGAAGTCCTAAGGACCGTTCCGCTCGACGGTCAGGACCGATACCAACCCGCACCACCTCGAAAGGCCCCGCCATGAACACCAGGTCCCGTCTCCGTTCCACCGCTCTGGCCACCCTGGCCCTCACCGCCGGACTGTTCGGCTCGGCGTGCTCCAGCTCGGGCGGTCGCCTCGAGGCCATTGATCGCCCGGTCTCCACTCAAACCTCGGTGGAGGCTCCTGGCACCAGTACCGCTCGACAGGACAAGCCGACCTCCACCACCTCGGTCGCCCCAGCCGACGAGGTGTTCGTGATCCGGTCCACCACCGAGGTGGAGTTGCACGAGCAGCCCGACGCCTCGTCGCCGGCACGCCGCCTGGCTGCTACCACCGAGTTCGGCAGCGCCCGGGCCCTGCTCATCACCGACCAGCAGGAGGGGTGGGCCCAGGTCCTGGTGCCCGGCCGTCCCACCGGGGCCCGGGGTTGGCTGAACGTGAAGGAGACGCCCGGCATCGAGCTTCGACCGGTGACCACCCGCATCGAGGTGGACCTGGCGGCCCGCACCCTCACCCTGGTCGACAAGGGCCAGGTGGTCCTGAGCACTCCGGTCGCGGTGGGATCGGCTGAGTACCCGACCCCCACCGGCCTGTTCTCGGTGACCGACAAGCTCCAGGACCCCAACCCCAACGGCGCCTACGGCCCCTTCGCCCTGGGCCTGTCGGGGTACTCCGAGGTTCTCACCGAGTTCGCCGGCGGAGAGGGCCAGATCGGGATTCACGGAACCAACGCCCCCGACAGCATCGGTCAGGCCGTCTCCCACGGCTGCATCCGGGTCCCCAACGATGTGATCACCCA
This sequence comes from Actinomycetota bacterium, assembly GCA_963169755.1. Classification (GTDB taxonomy): domain Bacteria; phylum Actinomycetota; class Acidimicrobiia; order Acidimicrobiales; family Iamiaceae; genus Aquihabitans. Next base: position 2,331 of record CAUJFC010000196.1, read on the forward strand.
ACTGAACGAGGTGCTTCCCCTTGGCACCCCGGTCGTGATTCGCTAGTACACGAAGATGCCGGTCACCGATGATGCGGGAAGGTCAATGTCAAAGACTCTGGAAGGTGCACTGGTCGAGGCGGCCCGCACTGGCGACGAGCAGGCGTTCGGACGGCTGTTCGACACCTGGTTCGATCGGGTGCACGACCTGTCACGCCGGATCGTGCGGGACCCCGGTATCGCCGGTGAGGTGGCACAGGATGCCTTCCTCACCGCCTGGACCCGGCTCGATTCGCTCCAGGATCCTGATGCCTTCGGGGGATGGCTGTTGCGGATCGCCCGCAACAAGTCCCTCAACCGGCTCGAGAAAGAGCGGCGCAGCGTCGCACTGGATGACGAGACCATGACCACGCTCACCGACCTCGATGCCCCCGACGGCGACCCCCTGGCCCACCTGGACCAGGCCGGCCGGATCGCTCTGGTGTGGGACGCCGCCGCCGCTCTGGGCGAGCGCGACATGAGCATCCTCGATCTCCACCTGCGACACGGTTTGGGTGCCGGTGAGTTGGCCGAGGAACTGGGCACCACCGCCAACAATGCCCACCAGATCCTGTTCACCCTCCGCAAGCGCCTGGGCACCAACGTCGCGGCCCTGGTGTTGTGGCGAGCGGGTCGACCCCGCTGCGAGAACCTCCGCCAGGTCCTTCAATCGGCGGGTATCGGCACCTTCGACAAGCAGGCCGTCAAGGCGATCGAGCGCCACGCCGCCGTGTGTGACGAGTGCAGCCGGGACCGAACCGAGCAACTGTCGCCCGCTGCTCTGTTCGGGGCAGCCCCGGTGGTGGCCGCCCCGTTCCTGCTCAAGTCCCAAGCGGCTGCCGCCCTGGAAGCCGCCGGGGTCCCCATGGCGGGGTCGGTCGCCGCCTCAGGCAAGACCGTCGATCCATCCCCGTCGAATTCCAACCCGAGCTCCGGCGGCCGGTCCGGTCCGCGCCGTGGTTCCGCCTCGGGACCGGGCCCGGGCGACCACTCGACGCCGGCGAGTTCCGCCAGCGAGGAGGCCACCCGACGTCGACGCACCAGGGTGCTGACCGTGGCGGCGTTGGTAGCCGTTCTGGTGACCCTCACCGCGCTGTTGGCCCTCGGGGGCGACACCGGGGGAGACGAACACCAGACCGAGCTGGCGGCCGGATCTGGCTCCACCAGCCCGGATGACACCGATGCGACCACGGCGGACACCTCCGAGAGCACCACAACGGTAGCCAGTACCTCTTCGGTTGACGATGGTGGGTTCGTGGTCATCGGAGAGGATCCCGAGGTTCCCACCACCGAGACTGTCCCCGGAACGACACCGCAGTCGCCTCCCACGTCATCGGCCCCCGCCACCGTTCCGCCCCCCCCG
>CAUJFC010000197.1 GCA_963169755.1 Actinomycetota bacterium
GCAAGAGGTCAAGCGGGGCGATGTGATCGGCTGGGTCGGTTCCACCGGATTGTCCACCGGTCCCCATCTTCATCTCGAGGTCCGGGTGAAGGGCATGCCGGTGAACCCCGACGGCATTGTCGATTTCGAGGCCGAGGTCGACTACGGCCGAAACTGAGACGGGCCGCCCAGTCCGCTGGCCGAGCGGCTCAGCCCTGGCCGGTAGTCGGCCTCAGCGCCGAGAGCGCATCCTCGAGTACGTCGACGACGTGGACGGTGGCGGGGCCGGGTCGGGCCTCGATCGACTCGGCGGAACAGAGAGCATCAGTGCCGTCTGAACGTCCCTGAAGGGTGACGAGTAGCGAGGTGGCGGGCTGGTGGAGGAACTGGCACAGCACTTCGAACAGGGGGCCGGATCGGTCCAGATAGGTGATGTGACCGATCTGGTGGGCGGCCTCCAACAGCCACCGGAAGGTCTCATCGGGCGGAGCTAGTAGCCGGATGGTGTCCGAATCGACCCGGATGTGGACGGGAGGGCCGGCCGGGTCGAGGGGAATCGACCAGGCTGACCCGGGTGCCTCGGCTGGTCCCGGCTGAACGAATCCGTGATCCGACCGGTCCGGATCGCCCCCGGTTCTACCCCGGGGTTCCTCCGTCGACATCGGTGCCACCGACGGGCGGTTAGGTGCGGTGCGTCGGGCCTGGTCGAGCACTCCGAACGCCTCGATTATCACCACCGCATCGGCCAGCCCATCCTGGCCTACCCGATCTGGATGATGGGCCCGGATTCTGTCCCGGTAGGCCCGACGGACTTCTCCCCAGGGCGCCTGGGGAGAGACCCCTAGGACTTTCCGGGCCTGGTCCGGGTCCACAACTCAGCTCCGCAGGAAGGTGCTCAGAAGAACTGACAGATGCCGCGGATCCTCAGCCCCGCACAGCTCGCGGGCCGAGTGCATGGAGAGCTGTGCCACGCCGATGTCGACGGTGGTGATTCCCAGCCGGGCAGCGGTGGTGGGGCCGATGGTCGACCCGCACGGCTGGTCGTTTCGGCTGACGAACTCCTGGTGTGGCACCCCGGCCGAACGGGCCAGTTCTGCCACCATGGCCCGCCCCTGGGCGTCGGTGGCGTATCGCTGGTTGGTGTTGACCTTGATCACCGGACCGGCATTGACCGATACCGGGTGCTGGGGGTCGTGGCGTTCGGGATAGTTGGGGTGGATGGCGTGGGCCATGTCCACCGACAATGCCACCGAACTGGCCAGGGCGCGCAGGAACTCGTCGCGGCTGCCGCCGCGGGCCATCACCATCCGCTCCAGCACCGTGGCTAGGAGGGTTCCATCGGCTCCGGTCGAGGATGTGGAGCCGACCTCCTCATGGTCGAACAGGCACAGCACCGGAACTGCGGGGAGTATCGAGCGGGTGGAGGCCGCCGAGATCAGGGCATCTACCCCCGCCCAACACGAAAGGAGGTTGTCCAGCCGACCCGATGCGATCAGCTCACGGTCCCGGCCCAGGAGGGTCGGCGGCGTCACATCATGGAACATGAGGTCCCAGCCCAGAACCTGGTCGGGGTCAACGCCGATCTCTTCCGAGATCAGCTCGGTCAGGTCTCCGTCTGTGCTGGTTCCCAGCCCCCAGACCGGGGTCAGATGAGCCTGAGGGTTGAGTTTGAGCCCCTGGCCGTTCACGTCCCGGTCGAGATGGATCGCCAGTTGGGGGACCCGGGCCAGCGGGCGGTCGATCAACACCAGTTCAGTGCGAGGTCGGTCGGGGGTCCGCACCGCCACCCGACCTGAAAGTCCAAGGTCCCGGTCGAGCCACGAGTTCCACAGCGCACCGCCGTATACCTCGACTGCCAGTTGGCGCCATCCCGCCAGCCCGGTGTCGGGGTGGGGCTTGAGCCGAAGGTTCGGAGAGTCGGTGTGGGCTCCGACAATCCGAAAACCAGTGGTCGGGTCCTGTCCGGCGGTGCTCCATGCCACCAGGGCCCCACCGCGTCGGACGTAGCGGTTACCACCCTCGGCCCAGGGCTGATCCAGGTGAACCTCGGAGAACCCGGCGGTCTGCAATCGTCCGGCGGCTTCAGCTACCGCGTGGTATGGCGACGGGGCACGGTGCAGAAATCTCAGGAGGTCGTCGATGTCAGCCATGGGCGCAGGCTAGGGCCACAGGGGGACTGCTCAGGGGCTGTGGGTCGCCAAATCGCTTGGGCCGGTGCCGCCGGATATCGCTACCATTCTGATCCTGCGATTCGGGCCAACGGCGTCCCGGGCGAGCAGCGCCCTGTTGACACCGTGAAAGGGATCTCGAGTCCGATGACCACTCACGTGCCCGCCCCGGCGGGACTTCCCCATGCCCAAGGTCTCTATGACCCGGCGTTCGAACATGACGCCTGCGGCGTGGCGTTCGTGGTGGACCAGCACGGCCGAAAGAGCCACGAACTGGTCCGCCAGGGGATCACCGCGCTGGTCAACCTCGACCATCGTGGGGCTTCCGGTGCCGAGGCCAACACCGGCGACGGAGCCGGCATTCTCATCCAGGTACCGGACCGATTTCTCAGGGAGGTGGTGGACTTCGACCTTCCGGCCGCCGGTCATTACGCCACCGGAATGGCGTTCCTCCCAGGAGACGAAGCTGAGGCGGCCGCCGCGATCGAGGCCATCGGAAAGCTCGTGGCCGACGAAGGGTTGGAGGTGCTCGGCTGGCGCGACGTTCCCGTCGTGGCCGACCGGCTCGGTCAGGGGGCCCTCTCGGTCATTCCCACCTTCCGGCAGGTGTTCATCGCTGCCCCCGAGGGGGAGATGGCTGACCTGGATCTGGAGCGGCGCGCCTACCTGGTGCGCAAGCGGGTCGAACATGAGGTCGGTGGCGAAGGAAGCCGTGTGTACTTCCCGAGCCTGTCGTGCCGCACCTTCGTCTACAAGGGGATGCTCACCACCCCCCAGCTCCGTGACTTCTACCCCGATCTGGCCGATCCCCGGGTCGAGAGCGCCATTGCCCTTGTGCACTCCCGGTTCTCGACCAACACATTCCCGTCGTGGCCGTTGGCTCACCCTTACCGCTACCTGGCTCACAACGGCGAGATCAACACCGTTCAGGGCAACCGCAACTGGATGCGGGCTCGTGAGGCGCTGCTGGCCAGCCCCTTCTTCGGTGACGAGATCGACCGGTTGTTCCCGATCTGCACTCCGGGAGGCAGCGATACCGCCAGCTTCGACGAAGTTCTGGAGCTCTTGCACCTGGGCGGCCGGTCACTGCCACACGCTGTGCTGATGATGATTCCCGAGGCGTGGGAGAACCACGACCTCATGGATCCCGCCAAGCGGGCGTTCTACCGGTTCCACGCTTCGCTCATGGAACCTTGGGACGGGCCGGCCAACGTGTGCTTCACCGATGGAACCGTGATCGGCGCGGTCCTGGACCGCAACGGCCTACGGCCTGGCCGGTACTGGGTCACCAGCGATGGCCTCGTGGTCCTGGGCTCGGAGGCGGGTGTGTTGGACATCCCCGCATCCAAGGTGGTGCGCAAGGGTCGCCTTCAGCCGGGCCGCATGTTCCTGGTCGACACCGCAGCCGGCCGCATCATCGAAGACGATGAGATCAAGGCCGCTCTGGCCGCCGAGCACCCCTATCAGGAGTGGCTGGATGCCGGCATCGTCGACCTCGACTCGCTGCCCGATCGTCCCCATGTGCGCTACCCCCACACCGACGTGGTGCGGAGGCAGCTGACCTTCGGCTACACCCACGAGGACCAGCGGATCATCATGGCGCCGATGGCCCGGACCGGGGCCGAGGCATTGGGATCCATGGGCACCGACACGCCGATCGCGGTGCTGTCGGATCGACCTCGACTGCTGTTCGATTACTTCTCCCAGCTCTTCGCCCAGGTCACCAACCCGCCGCTGGATGCCATCCGCGAAGAGCTGGTCACCAGTCTCGGTGCCACAATCGGCCCCGAGAAGAACCTGCTGGACCCGGGTCCCGAATCGTGCCGCCAGATTCGGATTCCGTTCCCGATTCTCGACAACGACCAACTGGCCAAGCTTCTCCACGTGTCAGAGACCGAGCCCGACTTCGAGGCCATCGCCATCCGGGGGCTCTACGAGGTGGCCGAGGGTGGAGCGGGTCTGGCTGCCGCTCTCGATGACTGCTGTCGGCAGGCCAGTGAGGCGGTGGCCCGGGGGGTCAACCTCATCGTCCTGTCAGACCGCAAGTCCACCCGGGCACTGGCACCGATTCCGTCGTTGCTGTTGACCGCCGCCATCCACCATCACCTGGTTCGGGAGAAGACCCGGACCTCGGTCGGGTTGGTGGTCGAGGCCGGAGACGCCCGCGAGGTGCACCATATGGCCCTTCTTCTGGGCTACGGCGCTGCGGCCGTCAACCCCTATCTCGCCTTCGAGACGGTCGAGGACATGATCGCCCGCGGCATGCTTGCTGACGTTGCGCTCGACAAGGCGGTCGCCAACTACATCAAGGCGGCCGGCAAGGGCGTGCTCAAGGT
>CAUJFC010000198.1 GCA_963169755.1 Actinomycetota bacterium
GCACGTGGGGAATGTGCCCACGGGTCTACGCCCACAAGGCCATGTCGGTGTACGCCAACACCACCCAGGGAACGGCCCAGTTCTTCCTGGCCGAGATCGAGCCGGTACACGCCGGAAAGAAGTTGAAGATCACTTTGTGGGATCCGGGTGAAGGTGGCTCGTCGTTGCGGGTCCTCCAACCCAGTGGTTCGGGTTGGGCCCGACACGACATGACTTGGCGGTCTTACAACAACGACGGCTCACAGCACTTGGCTGGCCAGACCGGTGTTCAGACAATCGACGTTACGAGCAGCAAGTTCAACGGCAAGCTTCTGGAGATCGAGATCGATCTGACCGGATACAACCCTTCCTCAACCAACCAGTGGTGGAAGATCGAGTACGAGTTCAATGACCCCGGTCGCCCCAACGTGACCGACCGCACCACCTGGAGCGCCCGAATCGAGGGTGACCCGGTGCACCTGGTCGAGGAGAACTGACTCAGCCGCCGTTCTCCAAGGGATCCAGTCCCCCCGGTTCCTGCGAGGCCCCCGCTACGGCGGGGGCCTCGTGGTGTTTTGAGCCTCGTGGTGTTCGGGGGTGGGGCTAGTAGCCTTCGGCGGTCATGTCGGGGTTCGTGGATCAGGCTCAACTCAACGCCCGGGGGGGAGACGGCGGCGCAGGGTGCGTGTCGTTCCGGCGTGAAGCCCACGTACCCAAGGGTGGGCCCGACGGTGGCGACGGCGGCAAGGGCGGAGACGTGTGGCTGGTGGCCGACCGCAACGTTGCCTCGCTGCTGGCCTTCCGGGACCATCCTCACCGGCGGGCCACCAGCGGCACCCACGGTCAGGGCAAGAAGCGCCACGGCCACGGCGGTTCCGACCTCGAGGTGCACGTTCCCGAGGGCACCGTGGTCACCGACTTCGACGGGCGGGTGCTGGCCGACCTGGTCAACCCCGGAGACCGCTTTCTGGCCGCCGCCGGCGGCCGGGGCGGACGGGGCAATACCCGGTTCCTGTCCAACCGGCGCCGAGTCCCCAGCTTCGCCGAACAGGGCGAGGCCGGCGAGGAACGCTGGGTGAACCTCGAACTCAAGCTCATGGCCGACGTGGCCCTGGTCGGGTTCCCCAACGTGGGCAAGAGCACCCTGATCTCAAGGATCTCGGCCGCCAAACCCAAGATTGCCGACTACCCCTTCACCACCCTCGAACCCAATCTGGGCGTGGTCCGCCTCGACGACGGCGTCGAGTTCGTGGTGGCCGACATCCCCGGACTCATCGAAGGGGCCGCCGAAGGGCGGGGCCTCGGCCACCAGTTCCTCCGTCACGTGGAACGGGCCCGGGCCCTGGTGGTGCTGATCGACCTGGCTCCCACCGCCGAAGCCGACCCCGCCACCCAGGAACGGATTCTGCTGGGCGAGCTGGAGGCCTACCGACCCGACCTGTTGAACCGACCCCGCCTGGTGGTGGGCAGCCGGGCCGACATCGCCGAACCCGACCGCCTGGCCGCCTTCGACGGCCCCACCATCTCGGCGGTCACCGGCGACGGGCTGGCCTCCCTGGTGGGCGACATGTCCCGACTGGTCAGCCAGGCCCGTCAGGCCGAACCAGAACCCGAATCGTTCGTGGTCCACCGACCCCTGCCCCAGGGCATCACCATCGAACGTCTCGATTCGGGGGCCTTCGTGGTGCACGGCCGGGCCGCCGAGCGGGCCGTGGCCCTGTCGGACCTGACCAACCTGGAAGCCCTGGCCTACGTCCAGGAACGGCTCCGCAAGCTGGGGGTCGACAAGGCCCTGGCCAAGGCCGGTGCCGTCGAAGGCTCGCTGGTTCAGGTGGGGGCCTTCGCCTTCGAGTTCGTCCCCGACTGATACGGGCACCTCACGACCGGGGGAGGACCTGGTCGCGGGGGCCACGACGGATCAGCCCCATCAGCACCGGTCCCAGGGTCCACAGCACTCCGGCCAGGAGGGCCGGCAGCAGGAGGATGGGGATCAGTTCCCAGGAGGGCAGGTGGATGCGCCCGTACTCATCGGCGCCCAGACCTTCGAATGCTCCCTGGCCGAAACCGACGCTGACGGCGGTGACCGGCAACCAGCCGATGGGCAGCGCCAACAGGGCCCCCAGCAGGGCCAGGATCACGCCCTCCAGGGCGCCCTGGCGGGCCATGCGGGACGGGGGAGCGCCGACGGCGATGGCCGCCCGGGCGTCTTCGGCTCCGTCGATCGAGCGCAACGACAAGGTGATGGTCAACACCACCAGAGCCACGGCGGCGGTGACCGCCGCCAGGATCAGCATCCAGCGGGTGTCATCGTCGCTGCGCTCACCGGCCGGCCGGTCGTAGTAGCTGTCCTCCCAGCGCCAGTCGTTGTTGAACTGCGCCCACAGCCCACCGAAGTCTCCGCCGGGTTCGGTCAACGCTGGGTCTCCGGTGCTTTCACCGGTGCCGGCGGGATCGCGCCGGGCTTCCAGTTCGGCCAGGGTGGGAATGGCCATTCCAGAGTCGTAGGGCTCGAACGCCTGGCCGTCGACGGCATTCATCTGATCCCGGCTGGGCCGGTTCTCACCCACCAGCACCACGCCGGTCGGGGGGCTGACGGCGGCGGCCTGGGCCACCACCGAGGAGGGAACCAGGTAGTCGGCCTCCAGACCCACGTCCAGCGCCGGCCATCCGGTACCGGTTGGGGCGGTGATGGCGGGCTGGTCCACCGTCACCAGAGGGTCGGAGATGGCGACCGGTCCACCCGGGCCGGACAGGGCCACCGGACCGCCCTTGGCGATCTGTTCGGCCGCCCATGGAACCAGGAGGCGCTGGGCGGCCGCGGGATCGATCCCGGCCAGCAGCACCCACCCGCCCTGGCCGTCAGCGAAGGCGTAGAACTCGATGGCCGCCAGAGGGCCCAGCTTGTCGGCCAGTTCCCGCTCCAGAGCCGGACGTTGAGGCGAGCGGAAGTCACCGTTGAGTTGGAGCACCACGCCCTCGGGGTTCTTGCGAATGACCCCCACCCCCGCGCCGTCGGGGGCCGACGAGTCTCCAATGGTGGTCGGGACACCGGGGTTGGACGAGACGCTCTCCTGGGCGGTGCGGCGTTCGAAGTCGCTCTGGGCCCGGGAAGTGGCCACTCCGGTGAGGATCCCGGTGGGGATGGCCAGACACACCGCCAGGGCCGCCACCGTCGCCGCCGCCTGGGTGCGGTTACGGGCCAGGCTACGCAGCGCCAGACGGAACAGGCCACCAACCTTTCCGGCCGCCTTGCCGACCACTGCCACCAGGGTCGGAGCCATGGCGATACCACCGAACACCACCGCCAGGACCGACACCAGCATGGCGATTCCCTGCACCCACTCGGCACCGCCGTTCACCTGGACGGCGGTCAGAACCGCGATGCCCACTGTGCCGGCCGCCATCACTACGGCACCGGTGACGGGCACCCGGCGGGGGACCGGGCCGACGAGGCGGCGACCCGCCAGGGCGCTCAGCACCGGAACCCGGCTGGCGGCCCGGGCCGGCTGCCAGGCCGCCACGGCTCCTGACGCCACCGCCAGAACCACCGCCAGCAGCAGGCCGCCGACCGGTAGGACCATCGAGGCGCCCGCCGTGTTCAGGCGGTGCTCGGCGATACCGCTGCCGTTGACCACCACGGCGAAGGTGACGGTGATGCCCAGGGCGATGACCCCTGCGAGCAGACCGGGAAGGGCACCCTGGAGGATCAGGCTTCTGCGAACGGTGGCCGGGTCGGCTCCCACCGACGCCAGCAGCCCGATGGCTCGAAGTTGACGGCGAGCGGCGATGGCGAAAGCCGCCGAGGCCACCACCGCCACCACCGCCGCGAACCCGCCGGTGACCAGCGTGATCGCCATGGACACTCCAACCGATTCGAAACCAGAGCCGGAGTACATGCTGTAGGACAGGTCGCTCACCGCGGGCTGGGGGAATGTGGTGCGGTACAGGTCGCGGACCGCCTCGGGCGGGCCGCTCACCGAGATGTCCAGTTCGGGCATGGCCGACCGGATTCCGCTGATGTTCAATTCATCGCCGGGGTCGTAGTCGTCAGATCCGGGACCGAAAGGGCCGCTGGGCAGCAGGTCGGGTGACGACACCACATCGATCATGGAGCTCATGCCGATCAGCCACCAGGCATCGTCGACCGGACCCACCACCGCCGCCTGGGCGCCGATCGAATCACCCTGGACGCCGATACCCGACACCGTGAACTCCTGTCCGGTGCGGCCCGACATGATCCGGTCACCCACCTGCCAGCCACCCACGTCGGCCAGCGGGCGGGTGAGAAAGATCTCATCGTCACTGGTGGGAAGGTGGCCCTGCTGGGCGACCCACCGGGCGGTGGCTCGACTGCCGGGCACTGCCTGATAGACCGGGGTGCCGGCCAGGAAGGGGCCGAGTCCACCGGGCTGTTGGCGGTCGGTGACCAGCCAGTCGGCGCCTTCCCAGGCGCCCTCGGCGTGGGCCCGTCCCCCGGAGAGCCGATCGATCTGCTCGATGATCTCGTTCTCCGAGGCCCGGAGGTCGGCCAACTTCCCGGTGGCGTTATCGGCGGGGCCGGCGGTCGGGATCTCTCCGCTGGCCGCCAAACCAGGAGAGAGCTTCACGTTCATCCGGCTGCCCGCGAACTCGCGTCGGAGTTCGTCGCGGCTGTTGATGGTGGCCACCGACGTGAAGGCGGCCATGGCGGTCAGCACCGGGACCAGGATCATGAGCACCACCAGGACGTGTCGCCCCGGACGGCTGCGGACCTCGCGGCGAGCCAAGCGGGCGGCCAGTGCCCAGCGGGCCCAACCGCCCTGAGGGCCGCTGTCGATCGGGGGGGCCAGTTGCGGAGCCGGGACCTCGAACCGGGGCGGGGGGCCGTACGGAGGTGGGGGAGCGGTGGGGGGAGGGAAGTTGTTCATGAGATCACCGTCTCGGGCTGATCGTGGTCGTCGTCGTTGTCGTCCTGGTTGTCGTCCGCGATGTGTTGCTCTTCGGACCACGGGGTGGGTGGCGTGGCGGCGGCCCGCAGGTCGGCCTCGGCTTGGAACCGGTCGGTGTCGCTGACCACCAGGCCGTCACGCAGGTTCACCACCCGGTCGGCGTAGGACGCCACCCGGGGCTCGTGGGTCACCACCAGCACCGCCGCTCCCTGGCGGGCCAGCTCGCCGAACAGGTCCATGATCCGGTCGCCGGTCTCGGTGTCGAGGGCACCGGTGGGCTCGTCGGCCAGGACCACCTTGCGGGGCACCGCCACCGCCCGGGCGATGGCCACCCGCTGCTGCTGGCCGCCCGACAGGTCGTCGGGGAACCGGTCGAAGGGACGGTCGATGCCGACGCGCTCCAGGGCGGTCTCGGCCAGGGCCCGGGCGTCGCGCATCTTGTGGCCGTCGAGCTCGAGGGGCAGGGTCACGTTCTCCACCGCCGTCAGGGTGGGCAGCAGGTTGTACTGCTGGAACACCACCCCCACGTCGGTGCGGCGCAGCCGGGCGAGCTGGGCGGGGGTGCAGCGACTCACCTCCTGGCCGCCCACCAGCACCTGACCGGAGGAGGCGATGACCATTCCGGCCGCCAGGTGCAGCAGGGTCGACTTGCCCGAGCCGCTTGGCCCCATCACCGCCGTGATGGTTCCCGGCGCCAGGTCAAGGTCGACGCCGCGTACCGCGGGCACCGCCACCGTGCCGTGATGGAAGGTCTTGGTGACCGCCCGGAAACTGAGAATCGGATCGCTCATCGGGTCCGCCTTTCGTGGGATACCGCCAGGGACATGACTACGGATTCGCAGTGGTCCAGCCACCGCAGGTCGGCTTCTCGCCGGGTCGAGAGCGCTTCGGCCATGAGGTCGCTGGCCAGCCGCGATGTGGGGTCGTCGTGGGTGTCGGTCTGTCGTCGCTGGCGACGCTGCCCCTGGGCCTGGCGGTACAGCTCGGCCCGTTGACGGGTGATCACCGCCAGGGCCTCCACCGGAGAGCGGCCCAGTGCCAGCAGCACTTTCACCAACAACTCGTCTCGCGGCGGGGCGGCCGCCGGTGGGGCCTCGTCGAACCAGGCGTCGAGTGCCGACTTGCCGGCTGGGGTCAGGCGCCAGGTGCGGCGGTCCCGCCCCCCGGCTCCGCCGTCATCGGGCTGATCGTCGTCGACCGGTTCCACCAGGCCGTCGGCTTGCAGCCGGTCCAGGGTGGTGTACACCTGCCCGACGTTCACGGTCCACACTCCGCCGGTGCGGGCCTCGAACGCCCCTTTCAGGTGATACCCGTGGGCCGGACCGGCCTCCAGGAGGGCCAGGAGCCCCATACGAACTGACATACCTACGAAGTATGCATACTGAGTAACTATCGTCAAGGGGGTGAACGACGATTGCCGACGAAATCCGGTTCGACTCGACCCCACAACCCCGGCCAACCTGTGCAGGTGAGCGCGCAGACCGTGGTGGCCAAGATCGGCACGTCGTCGATCACCGACGACCACGGCGACATCCGTCCCGACGCCGTCGACAAGTTCTGCACCGAGGTCGCCGCCCTGGCCGCCGCCGGGCACCGGGTGGTGGTGGTCACCTCGGGAGCCATTGCCGCCGGACTGCCGGCGGTGGGCCTGGGTGGAGATCGCCGACCCAGCGACCCCCAGACCCTCCAGGCGGTGTCAGCCATCGGTCAGAGCCGGCTCATGGGGGTCTACGACGACTGCTTCGCCCGCCACGGCCTGGTCACCGGTCAGGTGCTGCTGGCCCCCCTCGACTTCGGCCACCGCCAGCAGTATCTCCACGCCCGGGGCACCCTCGAACGACTGCTGGACCTCGGGGTGATCCCGGTGGTCAACGAGAACGACGCCATCGCCGATGACGAGATCCGCTTCGGCGACAACGACCGGCTCTCGGCCCTGGTGGCCCATCTGGTGCGCGCTGATCTGTTGGTGCTGCTCACCGACGCCGCCGGTCTGCTCACCGCCGACCCCCGCACCAACGACGACGCCTCGTTGATCGAGGAGATCGTGGAGTTCGACGCCGAGATCGAGGCCCTGGCCGGCGGCACCGGCACCGCCCGGGGCAGTGGCGGCATGGCCTCCAAGCTCACCGCCGCCAAGATCGCATCGTGGTCGGGGGTACGGGCGGTGATCGCCGCCGCAGCCCGTGAGCGGGTGTTGGCCGACGCCGTGGACGGAGTGGCCGGGGTGGGCACCGTGGTGCAGCCCCGGGCGCAGCGCATCGGGGCCCGCAAGTTGTGGATCGCCTTCGCTCTGGCCTCGGTGGGGCGCATAGAGGTCGACGAGGGGGCCCGTCGGGCTCTCAGCGAGCGGGGGGTGTCACTGCTGCCCGCCGGGGTGGTGGCGGTTCACGGAGCTTTCGCCGAGGGAGACGCCGTGGAGGTGTGCGGCCCCGACGCAGCGGTGTTCGCCAAGGGCCTGGTCAGAGTGTCCAGCGACCAACTGGAGGCCTCGCTGGGTCGGCACACCGCCGAGCTACCCGACGGCACCGCCCACGTCGTCATCCACCGCGACGACCTGGTGATCGTCCCCTGAGCTGACCCGACCTGCTCAGAACGAGCCGGTGGCGGTGGTTCCCTCGGCTGGGGGCTCGGTGGCGGTGGCAACCTCGGGGGCGGCCGTGGCCTCGGCGGCCGGTGCCTCGGTGCCCGGTGCCTCGGTGGCGGCGGGGGTGGGTGCCGCCGCGGTCTCGATACCGAGCTCGGCGCGGATCTTGTCCAGCCGGGACTGGGCCTCCCAGTTCTGGGCGGCGGCCTCGATCTCGACCATGCGGGTCTCGACGCTGGTCTCGGTCAGCTCGCTCATGCCCTTGGCCCGGGCGTAACGCTGCTCGATCTTGTCGCGCACCTCATTGAGGGTCGGAACGTCCTGGCCCACCGTCTCAGACAGCGACGACATGGCCTTGTTCATCTGCTCCTGCATCTTGGCCTGCTCGAGCTGGCTGAGGAGCTTGTTGCGTTCGGCCAGCTTCTGCTGGAGGAGCTGACCGTTGGTGGCCACCGCCGCCTTGGCCTGGTCGGCGGCCTGGGTGGCGCTGTAGTGCATGGTCTTGAGCTCTTCGACCTGAGCCTCGACCTCCACCAGCTGGGTGGCGATGGTCTCGGCCGCCCGGGTGTACTCGGCAGCCTTGGCGGCGTCACCGGACTTGGCGGCCTGGTCGGCCATGGTCACCGCCTGGCGGGCGTTGGCGTTGAGCTTGCCCAGGTGCTCCAGCGAGCGGTTGAGCTGAAGCTCGGTCTGCTTCTGCTGGGCGATGACGTTGGCGGCGTGCTCCTTGAGCCGACGGTGCTGGTCCTGGGCCTCGGTGATGGCCTGCTCGAGCTGAACCTTGGGATCGGCCTTCTCGTTGAACTTCTGGTTGGCGCCCGCCGTCAGGTAGTTCCAGAGCCGCTTGAAGAACTTGATCATGGGCGCACTCTACGGCACCGCGTTCGCGGTCGCGGTCGCTACGGGAATCACGGCTCAGGCCGCAGGCGCGAAACGACGCAGGCCCGGGAACCGGGCGAACAGTTCGGTGATCCCCGGCACCTTCAGCACCATGATCGCCCCCAGGTAGCTCACCGCCCCCACCGCCACCCCGGCGGCGATGGTGGGAACCAGCATCCACGCCGAACCCGGCGACATGACCCGCACCACTCCGTAGACCAGCACGGCCATGGCCATGGCAGCCGCCAACAGGCGCAGCCACGTGGTCACCAGGGCTCGCCAGTCGAACCCGGGCGAGTGGCGACACAGCACCACCACCGCCGCCACCGCCGCCACGTTGTAGGCCAGAGCGAACGACAGAGCCAGGCCCACCACGCCCCAGATCCGCACCAGCACCAAGGCCAGCACGATGTTCACGGTGTTCTCGAACACGTTGAGCCAGAACGGGGTCCGGGTGTTCTTCATGGCGTAGAAGCCCCGAAGGGTGAACAGGTAACTGGAGAACCCGGGGAGCCCCACCGCGAAGGCGGCGATCACCCCACCCAGACCCAGCGCCGTGCCCAGTTCTCCGGTGGCCGCGAAGCTGCGGTGGTCCAGGCCCTTGGGTAACGCCACGTAACCCACAGCCGCCGGAATGATCAGCAGACCGATCAGCCGGAACCCCAGGAGCATCGTCTTGTTGAAGTCGGGTCGGTCGCCCCGGGCGTCGGCCCGCCCCAGCAGCGGCTCGAAGGTGACCATGATCGACACCGCCAGCAGCCCGTGGGGAAGCTGGAAGTACTGGAAGGCCGTCTGGTAGCGGGTGGGATCACCCGATGACGGTTTGGCCAGGATCTGGATAACCACCAGCGCCACCTGGTTGGCCACCACGTATCCAAATGTCCAGCCCGACAGTCGAACCGCCTGGCGCACAGCCGGGTGCTTCAGGTCCAGCTTGAAGCGCAGCCGAACTCCGGCCCGACGGACGGCCGGATACAGCGACAGGGCCATGACCGCGATCCCCAGGGTGGTGCCCACGCCCAGCACCCAGAGGATGCGGGTGTCGGCCAGGGCGTCATCGAGGGTGGGGGAGCCCCCGGCCATGACCCCGGCCGCCGCCAAGGTGGCGATGGCGATGAGGTTGTTGAGGATCGGAGCCCACGCCGCCGCCATGAACCGGTGGCGCGAGTTGAGCACCGCCGACCACACCGCCATCAACCCGTAGAAGAAGACCTGGGGCGCGAACAGCAGAGCCAGCGGGATACCCGCCGCCACGTAGTCGGCCCGGGTGGCGGCCGCCGATCCGGTGGACAGCAACAGGATCAGCAGCGGGGCCGCCACCGCCGCCAACAGCGTGACCACCACCAGTGCCACCAGAGCGAACGAGATGATGGCGTCGGTGGCACCGTCGGCCCCGCCGCGCTCGAGGTCATCGGTGAACAGGGGAACCAGAGTGGCGGTGAGGATCCCCCCCAGGATCAGCTCGTAGATCATGTTGGGGGTGTTGTTGGCGTTGACGTAGGCGTCGTTGAGCCCCTGGCCCAACATCAACAGCACCAGGCTGGTGCGCACCAGGCCGGTCAGGCGCGAAATCGCGGTGCCGCTGGCCACCGCCAGATTGGCCCGCAACATGGCGGGGCGGGGTCTGCCCTCGCCTTGCGGGTCGGTCACCGCCCCGACTCGGGTTGGGCCGGCTGGTCTGTGGAAGCGGCGCCGGATCCCTCCACGTCCTCCATGGCCAGCCGCAGGGTCTGAAGGTCATCCACGATGTGGTCCACGTCGGACCCCAGCTCTCCCACTCCGTCCGACTGGTTCGACACCGACAGCTCGATGGCCCTGGTCACCGCCTCGTCCAGGCGGGAGTTGAGAAGCAGCAGCTGGTCTCGGGTGGAAGCGATCAGGGCGTCCATCCGGGCGGCTGACTCCAACTGCGACTGGAGAGATGCGACTCGGCGCTCCCGGGTCTCGGCCGAGGTTCCGCCGTCGGTTCCCGCCTGGGCCCGGGCCAACTCGGCCGCCACCTCGCGGTCGTTGATCCCCCGGCGAGCCCCGGAGACCATTTCGCCCCGCTTGGCCACCCGGTAGCACTCGTTCACGGCGTCATCCAGGCGGCTGTCCACCGCCATCACGTTGGCCTTGAGGGGACCGTCTCGGAAGGTCTTGACCGCCTGGGCGAACCGGGTCCGGGCCTTCATGGCGTCGATCACCGGCGCCCGCCATGGCTCGGCCACCGTGAACGGGTCGATCTTGTCGACCGGCTCGGCCTTGGGAAGGGCCACCGCCAGGCGCACCCCCACCCCGATCACGCCGCCGGCCAACGCGCCCAGCACCGCCAACGGCGCGCTCACCGGGGCGGTGGCCACGATCCCCACCGCGGCCCCGGCCCCCAGGCTCAGGATGGCGCTGGGCGAGGTGAGGGCGCGAGACACCGGCTTCGAATAGAACCGATCACGGAACGAGAGCGAGCCCACCGGTCCATTCTGCCCCGTGGCCGGCGTCGGGCCCGGCAGCGGCTCGGGTCGCGAGGCTCAGAAGTTGGACACCACGGCGGTGAACACCTTGTTGATGGTGCTCGGGTTGCTGGCGTCGTAGGCGGCGGCGTTGGACGCCTCGGCGATCTGGCGCAGGGTGTCCAGATCGGCTTCACGGCCGTAGGCGATCGGGAAGATCCGCACCGGCTTGGACGACTCGCTCGACGTACTGGCCCGCAGGGTCGAGATCAGGTCGGCCAACTGAGCCGAATCGTCGGTGTCGTCGCCGTCGTCGTTCATGCCGTCGGTGAGCAGCACCACGGCGTTGATGCGCGACTCGTCGTATCCCTGAACCATGGTGTCGAACGAGGCTGACGTCACGTCGTACAGCGGGGTGGCGTACAGGGGGAACTGGTCACGGATCAGGTTGGCCAGCCGCTCACGGTTGGTTGACATCGGCTGGATGGGCAACAGGTCCAGGTAGTTCTGGTCCTCACCAGGACCGAGGTCTGTGGTGAAGATCCGCAGCCCCACCTCGTCGTCGGGGTTGAACTCGTCGAGGGCCTCGATGGCGGCCTGCTTGGCCAGGTCCAGGCGGGTGGGACCGTCGGGATCATCAGGGTCGGCTGGTTCCTTCATGGAACCCGACACGTCGAGCACCAGCAGCACCCGGGCCGACTTGCGCTGCTGCTTCCACTTGTCGAGCAGGCGGATCATCACCGGAGGAGACGGCACCTGAAGCAGGGTCGACGGCTGGTTGGGGTCCACACCGTTGGCTTTGGTGATGGGCGCAGCCAAAGCCACATCGGGGTTGCCTGGCCGGAACCCGTACTCCAGGGCCTGACGCTGGGCCTCGGGCTTCTGGGCGTAGTCGATGAAGGTCTGCGCCGCCTTCTTCTCGGTGTCATCCACCCAGGGGGCGTCCAGCACGTACAGCGGGCTGTCGCTGTAGATCGTGCCCTCCTTGGGGTAGATGGCCACCAGCGGGATGCGGGGCTCGCGGGGCACCTCGCCCGGCTCGAGCACCCCGTCGGGATTGCCCTGGTTGTAGTCGATGACCGACTTCTCCTCGACGGCGACCGCCGAGGCATACAGCATCGAGGTGCCTTGGCGGTCGGTGCGGAACCAGTTGTTCAGGAAGGTCATGGTGATGTCGCCGTAGTGCACCACCGAGCTCTCGACGTTGCGGGCGAACTCGGTGGTCGCCGCGGCGTCGAGGTCTTCCAGCGACAGGCCACGGGTCTTGCCGGTGGCGGCGTAGGCCTGGCCGATCAGTGCCGACAGGCCGCTGGTGGAGAAGTTGGGGTTGGTCTTTCCGAGTTTGAATGCCCCCCATTCCGGATGGCCGTGGGCCGCCCACCCCTCGGGCGAGGTGGCCAGCTTGGCGATGTCGGCCCAGCCCACCGGCTTGTCGGGGTAGCCGAGGGCGTCAGCCATGGGCTTGGGCATGGCGATCACCAGCGGGGTGACCTGGAGCGACACCGCGTCGCTGCTGGCCATCGCCGGCTCGCCAGCGTCTGACAGCCGCTGGTTGAGGATCTGACCCCAGCTCGACGCCGCTGGCGACCACACCACCGGCTGCTGACCCTCGGACGGGTCCGTCCACCCGGCGGCCAGTAGTTCGGCCGCCCCACCCGAAGACTTGGAATACGGGCGCACGAAAGCGCAGCCGCCGTCGAACTTGGCGGCGTCGGATCCGTTGAACGACTTGGCCAGTGAGGTGAGCAGATCGATCTTCTCCGATGACACCGCCATGTCCACCACGGTGCAGTCGCCGGGGTCGCCGAAGTCCCCGGCGGCATCATCGGACTCGGACGACTTCGAGAAGGAACAGGCTGACATCAACAGGACCAGCACGCCCGCCAACGAAGCCACCACCATGACCGGGCGGCGTCGGGTCGGCCCCGGCCGGTCGGCGGGCGGGTTGAGGTGGTGGCTGGTGTTCATCGGCCTCGTCTCACGGAGTTGGGTCTGATCACCCATGGTACGGATCGGTCGAGGATCGGTGGGCGCGATTGGTGCCGGGCCCGGTGGTCACCGCAGTTTGTCGAGGACGGCGTAGAACTCGCCGGCCCGGACCGTGTCCGACGTGGTGCCCTCACCGGTTGAGAGTCCCAGAGCCTCCAGGGCGTCGCGGGCGCCCTTCACATCGAGCACCAGATCGGCGCCCAGTCGGCCACGCCCTCCGGAACCGCCCTGGTTGCGGGTGACCAGGACCACGGCCGCCGTCTCCACCGGCTCGGGCCGGGTCACCCGGGCCGTCTGCTGGCGGGAGGAGGCGTCGCGCAGCGCGGCATCGGTGCCCACCACCAGGTCCAGTGCTCCCCGGCGGGTGAGGAAAGTGGTGAGCTGGGCACCCTGATCAGCCTGGGCGATCGCCGGGCTGGTCACCACTCTCCTGAGCTCCCCGGCACTGATGGTGGTGAAGTCGCCGTCGTCGGGAACCAGGGCGCCGGCCACCGGATGGAGGCGAACCAGGCTCTGGGCGGTGGTACCCGGGCCCACACCCACGGCCCGCCCCTGGTTGACAGCGGCCAGCACACAACTCGCCCAGGTGGCACCGTCGGCGCAACCTTCCACCGTGGCACTGCTCAGCACCCCGATCGTGCCCCCGGCCAGCACCTCTCCGGCGTCCAGCCACGTGTCGGGACGGTCGAAGTTGATCACCTGCGGCGCGGGATCCCAGGTGATCCAACCCCGTATCGACGAGTCAGGGGTGCCGGCTCCGCTCAGATCCAGCGGACCACTGGCGGCGGTGATAGCACCACTGGCCGCCAGGGCGTCACACACCGTCATGAGGTCACGGGTGCAGGCCACCACCGGTCGCTCGCCGTCGCCCCTCCCGGAGCCGTCGCCGGTCTCGTCGCCGCCCGCCAGCAACGAGCGCACCACCACCGCCGCAACAATCAGTGCCACCGCGCCCAGGATCGCCAGGATCCGCTCCCTCATGGTCGCGACGCTACCCAACCGCAGGGGTGTCCCCGGTGTGTCGTCATGCCGAGTTGGAGTGGCGGGGACCCTCTCCCGGCGCCGCGATGTCCTCGGCGGTGAGGGTGGTCAACTGCTCATCGGTGGGGTCGGTGATGGTCACCACCCGACCGGCCTGGCGGGCCACCGCGTCCTCGAACAGGTTCCGGGCCAGACGGCCGTTGCCGAACCCCTTGTCGCGGGGCACCGACGCGAACCAGGCCCGCACCGCCGCCTCGGCGCCCTCATCGGGGTGGTAGCCGGCCTTCTCGCCGATCGAGGAGAAGATCGACCACAGTTCGTCATCGCTGTAGTCGGGGAAGAAGATGGTCTTGGGAAACCGCGACGCCAGGCCCGGGTTGGCGGCAATGAAGTCGGCCATCTCGCTCGGGTAGCCGGCCGCGATCACCACCAACTCGTCGCGCCGGTCCTCGATCACCTTCACCAGGGTGTCGATGGCTTCTCGGCCGAAATCGTTCTCGCCGCCGCGGGCCAGGGCGTAGGCCTCGTCGATCAGCAGAACACCGCCCACTGCCCGCTCGGCCACCTCCATCACCTTCAGGGCGGTCTGACCCACGAACCCCGACACCAGGCCGGAGCGGTCGGTCTCGACCAACTGCCCTTTCTCGACCACACCGAGCGACCGGTAGATCTCAGCCAGCAGCCGGGCCACGGTGGTCTTGCCGGTGCCCGGGTTGCCGGTGAACACCAGGTGGCGGCTCTGAGGGGTGGTCGGCAGGTTGCGTTCGGCCCGGAGCTGCTGCACCCGCAGCAGGTTGGTCACCAACTTCACCTCGGTCTTGACGCTGTCCAGCCCGACCAGGTCGTCGAGCTCGGCCAGAAGCTCCTCCACCGGCCGAGCCGGCGGAAGCTCGGGTTCGGGTTCGGGGCTGTCGGTCTGTCCGTCGCTGGCGGTGGCCGTCGATGGCCCCGCATGGGCTGTGGCGTCACCCTCCGAGATGGAGTCGGCGGTCGGGCCGGACCGACCCGCCAGGGGAGAGGCCGGCAGGCCTTCCATGGCGGCCAGCAGGTTGGTGCGCAGAGTGTCGATCGCCGCCAACTCGGCCCGCGACGGGGCGGCATCGAGAGCGGCCACCGTGAAGGCCAGGTGAAGTGCCCGGTCGTAGTAGGTGCGGCTGTGGCTGGTGGAGAACCGCCGGTCAGCGGCCACCAGGATCTCCATCATCGGAGAGGCCTTCTCCAGCCAGGCCGCCCGGCCCACCAGCAGGTCGCTCTGGCGCAGATCGTCGGCCTTGGCCACCCCCAGTTCGTCGGGCATCAGCCGCCAGAACGAGAAGATCACACCCCACAGCTCGGCATCGGTGTGGCGTCGGTCCACGTCGATCAGAGCGGTCACCAGATTGAAGGCCTCGGTGGTCACGTCCTGGTCAACCTTGCGGCCGTCGAGGGTGGGAAGCCGCCCGACCACGTCGCGCATGGCGTCGCCCACCTCGGTCACGAACGTCTCGACCGCCCGTTGCATCTGTCGGGGTTCGTTGCTCATCGCTCCTGTACTCCGCCCGCAAATGCTGCTTTGTCGCTCACCGGGGCTCCCGCCACATCAACCACAGCGGCGGGCCGGCTGGCACGTGGAACACCTCGGTCAGCTCGAAACCGTGCCGCCGGTAGAACGCCACGTTGGACTCTTTGGACGACTCCAGATAGGCCGGGATCGCCTCCTGGTCGCAGCGGTCGGTCACCTCCCGGATCAACGCCGAGCCGATCCCCTGACCCTTGTGGGCCGGGTCGGTGCCCAACAGCGACAGATACCAGTGGGGCGGATCGGTCGGATGAACCTTCTCCAGGGCCTGCTGGGCCCGAAGACCGTGGCCGATCCGGGTACCCATGAGGCGCCAGCTCGGCCACACCAGCCGGGCCGCCGCCTTCAAGCTCTCGCGCCACGCCCCTGGCGCGCACCACACCGCCGCCCCCCGTAGTTGATCATCGACCAGCACCTCACCGGCCAGGCCGAGGTGGTTGCGCAGATCCTGAGCGAAGAACGCCGGGGCGCAGCGGTGATAGCGGACGGCGTCGGGGGTCAGCCAGCGCCAGACCGGGTCG
>CAUJFC010000199.1 GCA_963169755.1 Actinomycetota bacterium
ACCGGCACCGTCGACGTTTATCTGGGTCACGATGTAGGCCGCGAACCCGGCCTCGTCGAACTGAGCGGCCACCTCGGCGAGTTGGCGCCCCGACCCTTCCACCCAGCCCCGCACCGCCACCTCACGCCCCCGGACATCGAGGCCCAGGGCCACCCTGCCGGGGTGACGATCGGCCACCGCCATGGCCCAGTCGGGGTTGTCGAGCGCGGCGGTGCCGATGACCACCCGGGCCACCCCGGCAGCCAGAAGTTCTTCGACGGCCGCGTCGTCGCGCACTCCCCCACCGGTCTGGATCGGCACGCCGACCTGCGACGCCAACGAAGCGATCACTGGGCGGTTAACCGGTTCACCGGTGCGTGCCGCGTCGAGGTCGACGACGTGGATCCACGCCGACCCGGCGTCGGCGAACAGCCGAGCCTGGGCCAGCGGGTCGTCGCCATAAACGGTTTCGCGTGCGAAATCGCCCTGGTACAGGCGGACACACTGTCCACCGCGGAGGTCGATCGCCGGGTACAGATCCATGCCTGGATCTTCGCACCGGGCCGCCGACCGGGGCGAAGCGTGACCGGGCGTCGCCGGTCAGCGGCAGCTGTCCACGAAGTTGGCCAGGATCCGAAGGCCGTTGGCGGCGGACTTCTCGGGGTGGAACTGTGTGGCCCAGAGGCGTCCTCGCCCGATGGCGGCGGTGACGTTGACTCCGTAGTGGCAGGTGGCGGCCACGTCGGCCGGGTCTTGGGGCTGGGCCCAGTAGGAGTGCACGAAGTACACCCAGGCCTCGGGCGGTAGCCCCCGGGCCATGGTCGAGCCCGGCGGCGATGGCGCACTGTCACCATCGCTCGAAGGCGTCCACGCGAGCCTGTTCCACTGCATCTGTGGCCGCTTCACCCCTTCGGGCAGGAGCTGGACCCGGCCGCCGATCACACCCAGGCCCGGAGTGTCTGGGCTCTCGTCGGAACCGTCGAAGAGCATCTGAAGCCCCACGCACACCCCGAGGAACGGACGCCCCGTACCCGCAGCGGCCGCTGAGGCCGCCCCATGGGCGATATCGGCCAGTCCGGCCTGGCCCAGCGCTTCCACGCATCGGCCGAACGCCCCCACCCCGGGTAGCACCACGCCAGCGGCCTCGGCTATCAGCCCCGCATCGGCGGTGAGGCGGGCATCGGCCCCCACATGCTCGAGAGCCTTCTGAGCTGAGCGCAGATTGCCGATGCCGTAGTCGAGCACCGCGATCAGTGGACGTTGGCCGACGTCATCTGTGTCGATGTCACCTGTGTCGATGTCACCTGTGCCGGCGTCACGGGTACCGGAAGCGACATCGATGTCGCCAGCCCCATTGTCAGTCATCGACGGATCCGCTCAGGGTGCCCTTGGTGGAGGGAATGGCGGTTCCCTCCACCCTCACGGCGTCGCGCAGGCAGCGGGCCACTCCTTTGAAGGTGGCCTCGATCACGTGGTGGGTGTTGACTCCGGCCTTCTTGGTGACATGGAGGGTGATGCCCGCCGAGGTGGCGAAGCTCTGCCAGAAGTGCTCGGCCATCTCGGGGTTGAAGGGCGGATCCCCTAGGGGAAGCACCTCTCCGAAGGGAACGTCATAGGACACCCAGGGTCGGCCCGACAGGTCGACCGCCACCTCTATCAGGGCCTCGTCCAGAGGGAACAGCCCCGACGCGAAGCGTCGTACCCCGGCCTTGTCGCCGAGGGCCTCGCGGAAGGTTTCACCCAGCAGGATGCCCACGTCTTCGATCGTGTGGTGGCCGTCCACCTCCAGGTCACCGCGGGCCTCGACCTCCAGATCGAACCCTCCGTGACGGCCGATCTGGTCGAGCATGTGGTCGAAAAACGGCAACCCGGTCGAGGCCTTCACGGTGCCGGTCGGGCCGTCCACGTCGAGGCTGATCCGGATGGAGGTTTCCCGAGTGGTCCGTTCTCGGCTGGCGGCCCGAGGAGCGGGGCTGGAAGTGGTCATGTGAGGATCTCTCCCAGGGAGTTGAGGAAGCGGTCGTCTTCGTCGGTGGTCCCGATCGTCACCCGCAGGCATCCCTCCAGGCGGGGCCAGCTAGAGCAGTTGCGGACCAGGATCGAGTCCTTGACCAGTCGGTTCCACACCTCGTCCCCGTCGATGGCCCGGGGGCGGAACAGCACGAAGTTGGCCCCCGAGGGCCACACGTCGCACGGCAGTTCTCGTAGAACCTGTTCGACCCGGCCACGCTCCTCGGTGAGGCGGGCCACCCGATCGTCCATCTCAGCCCGGTAGCGCAGGGCCACCAGGCCTGCCGCCTGCTTGAGAGCATCCAGGTGATAGGGCAGCACCACCTTCTCGAGCTCGGCCACCACCCAGGAGGGACCCACCAGATACCCGAGACGGGCCGCCGCCATCGACCAGGTCTTGGAGAAGGTCTGGGTCACCACCAGCGGGGTGTCGTCGTTCACCAGTTCCAGCGCTGACCAGGGGGCGAACTGACCGTACGCCTCGTCGACCACCACCAGGCCCGGCGCCAACCCCAGAACCTCGGCCACCGTCTCGGGGGTCTCGACCATCCCAGTGGGGTTGTTGGGCGAGCACAGGTAGGTGAGGGCCGGGTTGGCCTCACTGATCACCCGCCGTACCTCGGCCATGTCCAGCGAGAAGTCGGCGGCCCGTTCTCCTTCGGCCACCTCTGTTCCGGTGATGCGGGCGATGTGGGCGTGCAGGGCGTAGGTGGGTTCGAACACGGCGGCGCTGCGTCCCGGCCCGCCGTAGGTGAGGGCCACCGTCTGGAGCACCTCGTTGGAACCGTTGGCCACGAAGATCTGCTCGGGGGTGACTCCGTGCAGGTCAGCGAGCCCCTGGCGCAGGCCTCGGGCCGCCCGGTCCGGGTAGCGGTGCCAGTCCAGACGGCCGACCTCGGCCGCTAGGGCTTGGGCGAAACCAGCGGGTGGAGGCTCGGGTGACTCGTTGGTGTTGAGGCGGACCTCGACATCGAGCTGGGGCGAGTGGTAGCCCTCCATGAGGGCCGCGCTGTCGCGGGGGCGGATGCGGGTCACGGTCACTCGCCCCCGTTCCGCTCGACCCGGCGCCGCACGCTCTCGGCATGGGCCGCCAGACCTTCGGCGGTGGCGATGGCCTCGACCACCGGGGCGGCTGCCGTCAGGGCCGCCCGGTCCAAGGTGATCAGGTGGACGTCCTTGACGAAGTCACTGACGGTGAGGGCTGATCCGAACCGGGCGGTGCCATCGGTGGGCAACACGTGGCTGGGGCCGGCCAGGTAGTCACCGACCGAAGCCGGCGACCAGGGCCCACAGAACACGGCACCGGCGTGACGCACCAGCGGCACCAGGGCCTGGGGGTCGGCGGTCATCAGTTCGAGGTGTTCGGGAGCGATGGTGTTGGACACCGCCACCGCCTGTTCGGGCGAGTCGCACAACACCGCGTAGCCCCCCTCGGCGAAGGTGGAGGTGATGTCGTCGCGCCTGGGTGCCACCTCGACCTGGGCGGCGATCTCGGCACAGATCTTGTCCAGGGCCACCTCGGACCACGAGATGAGCCAGGCCAGT
Source organism: Actinomycetota bacterium (assembly GCA_963169755.1). Lineage (GTDB taxonomy): Bacteria > Actinomycetota > Acidimicrobiia > Acidimicrobiales > Iamiaceae > Aquihabitans. The sequence goes on from CAUJFC010000199.1 coordinate 3,535, forward strand.
CCGCCCGGTCCGTGTTCGGCCTGGAGGATCACGTCGACAGCCGCCAGGTCGGCGGGGGCCGACTCATCGGCGATGACCACCACCTCGGACGGTCCGGGGAACGACGACGGCACGCCGACCAGGCCCGCCACCTCACGTTTGGCCAGGGCCACATAGACGTTGCCGGGGCCGACGATCACGTCGACGGGGGCGATGGTGTCGGTGCCGTAGGCCATGGCGCCGATCGCCTGGGCTCCCCCCACCGCGTACACCTCGTCGACTCCGGCGATGGCGGCGGCCGCCAGGGTGACAGCCGGTACCCGACCGCTGCGATCCGGGGGTACGCACAGCACCACCTGGGCGACACCGGCCACTTTGGCGGGGATGGCGGTCATCAGGACGGTACTGGGGTAGATGGCCCGACCGCCCGGGACGTAGCAGCCGGCCCGGTCCACGGGAACCTTTCGCCCCTGCACCACGATCCCGTCTCGTTCATAGGTGTGGTCGGCCACCACCTGGGTGCGGTGGAAATCGGCGATGCCGGCAGCGGCCGACTCCAGGGCGGACCGCAGTTCGGGGTCCAGGTCGGCCAAGGCCGAGGCCATTTCTTCGGGGGTCACCCGGAGGGTGGGCCGCACCCCGTCGAACCGCTCGGTGAGATCGGCCAGGGCCTCATCGCCGCCCTCGCGCACGGCAGCCAGAATCTCTTTGACCGCTGCCACCGGGCCCTCGGCCGCCTGGGGCGGGCGAGGCAGGCGACCTCGCAGATCGGTTCCGACGCCGCGAAGGTCCAGACGGTTCAGCACGACAGGTGAGGCTACCGGTCGCCTCGCGACCCTCAGAAGCCCGTTTCGTCCAAGGCACGCCGGGCCCGATCCATCGCCCGCGATGCCATGGCCAGCGACCGTTCGGCCTCGAACAGGGCCGCCGCCGCCTCACCGTGGGAAGAGTCCTCTAGGTGAGAAGCCAGTTCGGCTGACCGGGTGATGAGGTCGTCGACCCCGGCGCTCAGCGACGAGAGTTTTGCGGCTTCGCTGCTCATTTCGGGTCCTGTGCTGGCTGCCAAGGGTCGATCAGCCGGAGCCCGACCTCACCGAAGTCCTTCACGTTGCGGGTGGCGAGCGCCGCGCCGTACGCACGACAGATTGCGGCAATCTGGGCATCGAACCCGTTGATCGGCCGACCAATCTGGTCGCGGTGCTGAACGATTCGGGCGTAGTGGTGGGCAGCCTCGGAATCGAAGCTGAGGATTTTCTCGGAGAAGCTGTCGAAGACATCCGATGCGGTGGCCAGCAGAGCATCACGGCGCCCACCCGCCGGTAGACGTTCAATTCCGTAGAGCACCTCGGCGACGGTGACAGCGGTGGTGTAGAGGGAAGGTGCGGATTGGGCGCTGGCCCATTCCGCCACCGGATCGGCCGGGGCCGACCGCATCAACTCTGAGATCACGT
>CAUJFC010000200.1 GCA_963169755.1 Actinomycetota bacterium
CCACCTGGCCGATCTGTTCGAGCGCACCGAGAGGTTCGAAGCTCTGCCCAACGATCTCGTAGCTCTCCAAGCCCACGTCCGTTCGGTCATCGGCCACTGACCGGCACGGAACCCGCAGCAACGGGCGCGCCCGGTGGTCAGTTCACTGAACCGCCGACCAGGCATACCAGCCATCGCCCAGCGGATGGAAGGTGATCGACTCGAACCAGAATCCCCCCAGCTCAGGCCGGGGAGAGAGCGGGCCGAGTCCGCCGGGCGGCCCTTTGGTCAGGTGCGCGAATCCGCCGTCGCTGAACCCGATGCCTCCGCCGCCGGTGTGGAAGAACACGCCCGCCGGTACCCGGCTGGCGTGTTGCACGTTGAAGCTGCCCAGCCGGCGGGGCACGGCAAAATTCTCAGGCTCGAACGGCGCGCCGCCAGTTGGGGAGGGAAGGGCATTGTGGTGAGGCGGTGCGTTGTTCAGGGCCTGCTCGAAATCGTGGCGGGCCAAGTTCCACCGGGTCTCCAGGGGGGTGTTGGTGATCGCCAGACTCACTCCAACGATCGCCGCCATTGGTGCCACCAGAAACCACCAGGCTCGGCGCTGGACTACGGGGCGGGCACGCGTGAGATATCTGATAGCCAGGACCATCCAGCCGACCCCGGCGGCCAGGCAGCCCCATGCTGCTGCCACCAGGTAGAGACCGTTGGGGCTGGGATTGCTGAGTGCGCCTAGGCCGGCCGCCAGGGAACCCAGCATGACAACGATGACCGCGCCATGGGCTGACCGGGATCGGGTCGAGGCGGCCGACATCGGTCAGCTCAGTTCGGCGGAGATGGCGGTGAAGAGATCTTCGAAACGGTCGAAAGCTGGGAGTTGGGGGAACTCGGCCTTCACGTTGTCGGGGGCGTGGAACAAGAAGCCGGCGTCGGCCGCCAGCAACATGGTGGTGTCGTTGTAGGAGTCGCCGGCCGCGATCACCTTGTAGTTGAGGCTCTGGAAGGCCTTCACTGCCCGGCGCTTGGGGTCGTCGATGCGGATGCGGTAATCGGTGATCCGGTCATCGTCGACCACCAGCCGGTGACACAAGATGGTGGGCATACCGAGCTGGGCCATCAGCGGGGCGGCGAACTGCTCGAAGGTGTCCGACAGGATGACCACCTGGGTCCGACGACGGAGCTCGGCCACGAAGTCGGCGGCGCCCGGCAGGGGCTCCAGCCCGGCGATCACCTCTTGGATGAGCGAGAGACCCAGCCCATGTTCGGCCAGCAGATCCAGCCGGTAGCGCATCAACACGTCGTAGTCGGGTTCGTCCCGGGTGGTGCGACGCAGGGCTTCGATCCCGGTGCGTTCAGCCACCGCAATCCAGATCTCGGGAACCAGTACCCCTTCCATGTCCAGGGTGACAATGGTCTGGGCACGGTCAGCGGCAGGAGAGGCGTCGGCGGGGGAGCGGTCGATCATGGACTCCGGACGCTAGCGGCTACCATGACCGACGGATCCGTGACGCTGTGTCCGGAGCCGCTCCGATCCGGGCGACGGCGGCCACCAGCGGTGGTGCCGGTACCCGGTGGGAGTTCTGATCTCACTCGGGTGGGCGCACCCGCAGCCCGCCGAACCGGAACTGACCGACACTCACAAGGGGTACCCCCATGGCTGATGGCCCTGCTTTCGATCCGTCGCTGTTGGAGCGCAAGGACCGTTCCGAACTGGTGACCATCGTCGAGTCGCTGGGCGGCAAAGTGGCGGCCCGGGCCAAGAAGTCCACCATCGTCGAACAGATTCTCGAGATGGTCGGTCACACTCCGGCTGGCGCTGCGAGCTCGGCTGGCGAGCAGATGGAGTTGGTGGCCGATGAGAGTGGGGCAGAGGGGGACACGGACCACGGTACCGACTCTGACGATGGGGTCGTGGTCCCCGTCGACGGTGGGTTCGAGGTCACCGATGCAACCGACGCGGCGGGGGCGGGGGCGTCTGCTGAAACCGGCGGTGGCTCGGCTGGTGACGGAACCAGCAGGCCCACCGATGGCGACAGCGATGGAGAAGGCAACCGGGCCGCCACCGGTGGTCAGCCCAATCGTGAGGGTCAGGCATCCGGTCAGGGACAGGGCGATGAGGTGGAGTCTGGCAACCGTCGCCGTCGTCGCCGAGGTCGGGACCGTGACCGTCGTGCCGAGGACGACATGGTTCAGGCCGAGCCGGTCGACGTCGAAGGATTCGTGGATCTCCGCGAAGAGGGATACGGCTTCCTTCGGGTCAACGGTTACCTGCCGTCGCGTGACGACGCCTACGTGTCGGTCAAACAGGTCCGCCAGTTCGGTCTGCGGCGCGGCGACATGGTCAAGGGCAAGAGTCGGATGGCCAACCGCAACGAGAAGAACCCGGCCCTCATGCAGATCGACGAGGTCAACGGTCTTCCGGCAGTGATGGATCAGCCCGAGCGTCCCAACTTCGACGACCTCACCCCGTTGTTCCCCGATGAGCGCCTGACTCTGGAGCAGACCGAGTATCCCGAGAACATCACGGCCCGCATCGTCGATCTCATTGCTCCGATCGGCAAGGGCCAGCGCGGCCTCATCGTGTCTCCCCCCAAGGCCGGTAAGACCACGGTGGTCAAGGACATCGTGCGGGCCATCGAGCGCAACCATCCCGAGGTGCACGTGATCGTGCTCTTGGTGGACGAGCGCCCCGAGGAGGTCACCGACATGAAGCGGTGGCTTCTCAATGGCGAGGTGGCGGCCTCCACCTTCGACCGGCCCTCCGAGGAGCACATCGCCCTGGCCGAGCTGGTGATCGACCGGGCCAAGCGGCTGGTGGAGCAGGGACAGGACGTTGTGGTGGTGCTCGATGGCATCACCCGCCTGGCCCGCGCCTACAACCTGGCCGCTCCCGCAACCGGGCGGGTCATGGCCGGCGGTATAGACGCCGGAGCGCTGTATCCCCCCAAGAAGTTCTTCGGTGCCGCCCGCAACGTGGAAGAGGGCGGGTCGCTCACCATCCTGGCCACTGCCCTGGTCGAGACCAACACCCGCATGGACGAGGTGATCTTCGAAGAGTTCAAGGGGACCGGCAACATGGAGTTGCGCCTGGACCGTCGCCTGGCTGAGCGGCGGGTGTACCCGGCCATCGACGTCGACGGATCGTCTACCCGTCATGAGGAACTGCTGTACGACCGCAAGCACCTGAACAACGCCTGGAAGCTGCGCCGGGTCCTCGGCGGGCTGAAGGACGAATCGGGGTCCAACGCCGCCGGGCTGGAGATGCTGGTCGACCGGCTCCGCACCATCCGCACCAACGACGAGCTTCTGGCCGAGATCGGTCGGGCCTGAGCCCATTTGGCGATCGGCGGTCCAACCGCCACACTGGAGAGAACTATGAAGGCAGACATCCACCCCGACTACGTGGTCACCAACGTGCGTTGCTCGTGCGGCAACACGTTCACCACGCGATCCACCCAGGCCGAGATCTCAGTCGAGCTCTGCAACGAGTGCCACCCCTTCTACACCGGTAAGCAGAAGCTGGTGGACACTGGTGGTCGTATCGACCGGTTCGAACGCCGCTACGGCCGCCGTAACAAGTAGCTGAGCACCTCCGACCCCGACCGTAGGGCCGCGCTGCTGGCCACCAAACTGCGAGCCCTGGTGGGACGCCGATGGGGCGTCCCCGACGGGGTCACAGTGGGGACTTCGGTCATCGGGGCTTCGCTCATCGACCCGGTCGGTTCCCAGACCTGGGTATTGCTGGACGACGACCCCCAGCGACGCCTGGGTATGGCGCTCGGACTGGCAGTACGGGCTGGTGGCCCCGGTACCCCGAGCCCCTTGCACCTCCTAGTCGAAGACCCCGCCGACGCTGGGGTCCTCGCCCGTCGCGCCAGCCAGCTCTCAACCCCGATCGACGTATGGCAGATTGCGGGCGCCGATCTGGTGGAGGTTGAGCCTGCCGCAGCGGCCGTCGACCAGGCGCCCCCGCCGGAGGCCGAGCTCTACCGGCCGATCCTGACCGCCGCTGGCCTGGAGCCGGTGGTCGAGGGTGGAGACCTGATTGGCGAGTTCCGCGGCTTGGAGGTGGCCCGGGTGGTGGTGGACGAGTCGGGGGAGGCTCACCTCGAAGCCGGTGTGGGACGGTTCGACCGGGAGGTTGGGGCGATGATGTTCGCTCACCTGAGTGAGGCCGACGAGCGTCTGGCCCGGGTGGTCGATGTCGTGCGCCTTCAGCGCCACGCTGGGGCTGATCCCCATCCGCTCAACCGTCTGGTACCCGAACGTTGGCTCCGGTCGGTGGTGGTGAACCGACCCGAGTTGGTCGGCGCCGCCCGACTCGAACCAGTGGGCTCGGCGTGCCCTCGACGGAACCTCCGCGAGAACGGAGTTGCCACCGCGATGGGAGTCGATGCCGCGGGTCACTCGATGGTGGTGGTCTGTTCGACCGGGATCGACTTGGACCTGGTTCCCTCGGCGGTCGACGACCGGCTCAGCCACGACCCGTCGGCCCGACTGGTGCTGGTGGTCCCCGCCGATGATGCCCTGGGCATCACCGAGGATCTGGCCGCCCTAGTGCAGGGCGGGGCCGATCTGTTGACGGTGCCCGACCACTGGCGGTCCCTGGACGACGAACAGGACCGGTGACCGCCCGATGATGGACGACAGACTGGACGCGCTGGCCGCCGAGTTGATCGAGGTGGAGGCCCGGCTGGCCGATCCGGCGGTGTTCGGGGATCAGGCCCGCTACCGGGACCTGGCCCGCCGCCACAAGGAGCTGGAGGCAATCGTGTCGAGGGCGACGCTGCTGCGTCAGCGCCGCGACGACGCCGCCACCGCTCGGGAACTGGCGGCTGAGCTGGACGGCGAGGACCGGGAGCTCATGCGGGCCGAGGCCGCCGAGGCTGACGCCGACGTGGAGCGGCTGACCGCCGAGATCCAGGTCCTGCTCCTGCCCCGAGACCCCAACGACGGTCGGAACGTGATTGTCGAGATCCGCGGGGCAGAAGGCGGCGAGGAGGCCAACCTGTTCGCTCGCGACCTATTCTCGATGTACCAGGGCTTCGCCCAACGTCAAGGGTGGAAGGTCGAGGTGCTCAACGCCGATCCGTCCGATCTGGGTGGCTACAACGAGGTCACCTTTGTGGTGTCGGGTGAGGGGGCGTGGACCCGGCTCAAGCACGAGGGCGGCCCCCACCGGGTGCAGCGGGTACCAGCCACCGAGTCCCAGGGTCGGATCCACACTTCGTCGGCCACCGTGACGGTCCTTCCCGAGGCTGATGATGTCGAGGTGGACATCGACCCCAATGATCTCCAGATCGACTACTACCGCTCATCTGGTCCGGGCGGTCAGTCGGTCAACACCACTGACTCGGCGGTTCGGCTCACCCACAAGCCCACCGGGGTGACCGTCTCGATGCAGGATCAGAAGTCCCAGCTCCAGAACAAGGCCAAGGCCATGCAGGTCCTGCGCTCCCGGCTGTTGAAGCTCGAACAGGACCGACAGGCGGCCGAACTGTCCGATGCCCGGCGCGACCAGGTGGGGGGAGGTGGCCGGTCCGAGAAGGTGCGCACCTACAACTTCAAGGAGAACCGGGTGTCTGACCACCGGATCGGTCTCACCATCTACAAGCTCGACACGGTGCTGGCCGGTGAGCTCGACGAGGTGAGCGATGCCACTCGTCCCGCCCCACTCTGCTGGGACCGACCGGCTCGCGGCTCCTACACCGATCGCGGCGGCTCGATTGCGCCTCGCAGGCGAACCATCAGGTCAGCCGTCTCTGGCTGCACCTCTGTCCACGGACTGACGTCCTCAGCGGCTGCGGAGGCGGCGCGATAGGCGTCGCATACACCTTGGGAGTCGCCAGACGCCGCGGCCGCTCGCATCGTGATCCGATACAT
>CAUJFC010000201.1 GCA_963169755.1 Actinomycetota bacterium
CCAAGGGTCCCTGGATGGACATTGATCTCTCGGGCAATCGCAGCAATCGGTCGACCGGTGTCCAACACCAGCCTCACCGCACCGTCCTTGAACTCCGAATCATGAGTCTGACGTTTCTCTGACATGACATCTCCTCAAAGAGGACGCCTCCTCGATCCGTGGGGAACTCCATCCTGGAGGTGGTCAAGCACCAGACGCACGCAGCGCTCCTTGACCTTCGGATCGATCTTCTTTGGCGCGATGGACATCCTTCCAACTCAGAAAGATGCGGCATAGAACCTTGGGCGCTTCACCCATGCCACTGGCGAGCGGGTGGTCCCATCACGTTGGCGAGCGAAAACGAAGTCGCGGACGTTCTCGGTGACGATGGCTCGCGCCTCACCGGCGGCCCATCGCAGCGGGTCCTCATCGGGGGTACCTCGCAGAGCAGATGTCTCGGTGGCCGGGCAACGTCGAAGCCGATCCTCAGCCTTGATCCACCTACCTCATCGGCGCACCTCCTTGGGTGGGTCAGAGGAGGGACTCGTCCAGCCACCAGCCGTGGAAGCCGTAGGGGACCCGGACCCCGAGCTGAACCTGGGCGACGGGGCCGGCCTTCAGGTCCTGAGCGTCGAACACCCCCAGCGACGACCGGTCGGTGGTGCGGTCGTAGAGGTAGGTGAGAATCCAGCCCTCGCCTTCGGGAGAGTTCTCGGCAGCGGGTACGAAGAACCCCTCGCCGGCGCGGTAGCGGTCGCCGCCGCTCCACACGTCTTCTCGCCCGGTCCTCAGGTCGAGGTGGCACAGGCCGGTCAGATCAGGTCCGGCGATGGCCTCGTCGACACCGGTGGTGGCCAGCCACGAGTGACGAGTCGGGCGCCCGGTGAAACGGCGGTCGTGGCTGGGCAGGTCCATGGACCGGTCGGTGAGCTGTCGTTGGGTGACGGTCGGCGATGTGTTGGAGGGGCTGATGCGCCACTCGGTGGGATACGACCTCACCAGGTCGCCCTGACGTCCGAAAGCCTGGTCCATCTGGCACAGGTTGACCACCACGTCGTCACCGTCGTTCCAGGCATTGAGACCGTGGAACACGAAGCAGGGGTCGAGGTCGATCCACACCAGGTCGGGGTCTCCCGCTCCGTTCAGCGGCATCACCCCCACCCGGCAGGGGGCGGTGGGGTCCCAGTGGAAGGGGATCTGGGGGTAGGGGTTGGCGGCATCGGGTCCGAACACCACTGGGCCGATCCAGAACACGGCGTGGGTCTCGGTGATGGCGAAGTCGTGGATCATGGTCACCGCCCCCAGAGTGATGGGGCTGACCACGTCGATCACCCCGTCGGGGGTGGCGGCGTAGTAGGTGACGGTGGGGCTCAGGATCTCGTAGCCGAAGAAGTGGAGTCGGCCGGTGGCGGGGTCGATCTTGGGGTGGGCGGTCATGGTGGATCCCAGCCGGCCGTCGAAGTCCCACGCCCCGACGGTGGACAGGTCGGTGGGGTTCAGTTCGAACGGCCAGCCCACTTCGCCCAGGCTCAGCAGCTTGCCGGCATGGTGGATGAGTGCCACGTTGGACTGGTTGTTGGCCTGGCCCGGTACACCGCCGAACGCCAACAGGTCCTTGCGGGCCTCGGCCAGCGGCGTGCCGACGTAACGATTGCGGTACCAGGTGGCCTTGCCGGCTTCGAGACGGACGCCGTGGATCATGCCGTCGCCCAGGAACCAGTGAGCGGTGTCGGTGTCGGCCGCGGTGTTGGAGCCGTTGCGCACGAACAGGCCCGACAGTTCGGCGGGAAGCTTGCCGCTGACCTCGAGGTCGGTGACGGTCTCTTCGACGGTGACGGGGCGGAAGTTGCCCTGCATCCAGTAGGGCCGGTTGGGGTCGGGTGGCGGGCCGGCCAGGCTGGTCGACGCCGCCGCGGTGGAAGTGGTGGCCCGGGCGGTGGTGGACGTCGATTTCGACCCCGAACTCGAGCTCGAGTCGCCGCAGGCAGCCAGTAGCGACGGGGCGCCCAACGCCACCCCGGCCCCCACGCCCAGGGTTCGCAGCATTCGCCTCCGAGACAGGCCGGGTAATGGTGACGGAGAACGGTGAACAGCCAATTGAGCCCCCTGGCGGCTGGTGGAGACCTGATGATTCCACAGCTCCGGCGCTTTTCGGTGACGACCAGGCAGCGGTTGGGTAGGTTCGCCCTTGGAGGTGAGACATGGCTTCTGTGACCACCGACAAGATCCGCAACGTGGCGCTGGTGGGCCACGCCGGGTCAGGTAAGACCACCCTGGCCGAGGCGGCACTGCACGCCGCCGGGGTGATCAACCGCCCGGGCCGGGTGGAGGACGGGACCACCGTCAGCGACCACGACCCGGTCGAGAAGGCTCGGGGCTCGTCGGTGGGGCTGTCGGTCCTGCCCCTGGACTGGAAAGGTCATCGGGTCAACCTGGTCGACACCCCCGGAGAACTGGACTTCGCGGGCGAGGTGCATGCCGCGTTGGCGGTGGCTGACCTGGCGGTTTTCGTGGTGTCGGCGGTCGAAGGTGTGGAGGTGGGGACCATGGCCGCCTGGCGGGTGGCGGCCGAAGCCGGGGTACCCCGCATGGTGTTCATCAACAAGCTGGACCGAGAGCGCGCCGACTTCGACCGCACCCTGGCCGAGCTGCGTGACCGGTTCGGGGCGGGCGTGGCACCCCTGGAGCTGCCGATCGGAGCCGAGGCCGCCTTCTCGGGGGTGGCCGACCTGCTGAGCGACACCGCCTGGTTCTACGAGGCGGGAGTGGCCACCCACGGCGAGATCCCCGCTGACATGGAAGACGACGAGCACCGGGTTCACGACAACCTGGTGGAGGGCATCGTGGTGGCCGACGACGCCCTGATGGCCCGCTATCTCGACGGTGACGTCCCGTCAGTGGAGGAACTCGAGCGCACCATGGCTGTCGGGGTCGACGACGCCACCGTGTTCCCGGTGGTGTGCGGTTCGGCCCTGCGCGAGGTAGCGGTGGACCGCCTGCTCGACTTCATCTGCGAGATCGGGCCCTCGCCCCTGGAACGCCCCGGGGTCAGCCCCGTTCCCGATGCCTCCGCCGAGCCGGCGGTACTGGTGTTCAAGACGGTGGCCGACCAGTTCGTGGGGGCGGTGTCGATGTTCAAGGTGCTGTCGGGAACGGTGCGCGCCGACGATCACCTGCACAATCAGCGCACCGGGGCCGACGAACGGTTGCACGCCCCCTTCTCTTTGCGAGGTGCCGAGCATCAGGCGGTGGGTCAGGTGGTGGCGGGTGATCTGGCGGCGGTGGCCAAGCTTTCCAACACCGCCACCGGTGATGTGCTGGCCGCCCGAGGCGCCACGGTGTCGGTGCCTGCCATCGTGCGGCCCGAACCGCTGCTGGGGTTGGCGGTACGGGGAGCCAGCCAGGCCGATGACGACAAGCTGGCCGAAGCCCTGCACCGGCTGTTGGACGAGGACCCGGGCCTGAACGTGACCCGCCACGACGACACCGGCGAGACGGTGCTGGCCGGGGTGGGAGACGCCCACCTGGCGGTGGCTCTGGACCGTCTCACCCGTCGTTACGGGGTAGAGGTGGTCACCGACCCGCCCCGGGTGGGCTATCGCGAGACCATCACCGCCTCGGCCGCGGCCGAAGGGCGACACAAGAAGCAGTCCGGTGGGCACGGCCAGTTCGGCGTGGTGTCGATCACGGTGGCCCCGACCGGGCGGGGTGAAGGGTTCGTGTTCAGCGACCGGATCGTGGGCGGGGCGATCTCGCGTTCCTACATTCCGGCGGTCGAGAAGGGCATCGTCGAGGCGATGGCGGCCGGTGGGGTGTTCGGGTTTCCGGTGGTCGACGTGGCGGTCGAGTTGGTCGACGGCAAGGAGCATTCGGTTGATTCGTCCGAGGCGGCGTTCAAGGCGGCTGGGCGTCTGGCGTTCCGCGAGGCGCTGGCGGGGGCGGCGCCGGTGATTCTCGAACCGGTGAACCGAGTGACCGTGGTGGTGCCCATCGAGGTGCAGGGAGATGTGCTGGGCGACCTGAACGCCCGGCGGGGCCGGGTGCAGCAGACCGACGCAGCCGGTGACGGTGAGCAGGAGATCGTGGCCCTGGTGCCCGCCGCCGAACTGGGCCGCTACCCGGTCGAACTGCGTTCACTCACCGGTGGCCGAGGTCGGCTGACCATCACGTTCGACCACTTCGATCTGCTGCCCGCCAACCTGGTCGACCAGGTCCGCGCCGGGGCCGCCGCCCGCTGAGCAGGCCACTCAGGTCGGTACTGGTGGTGGCGGCGGCGGAGGTCCGGCCCCGATCGGTCAGGTTCCGGGGGCGACGATGGTGGTGGCGTCGGTGCGGGTGACCACCGGGTGCAGGGCCGGTGATGGGCCGGTGAGCGACAGCTCCAGCACCATCGGACCGGGGGCGTCGGGGATCTCGACCGACAGGGTGGCCACCCGGATGCAGTCGTCGGCGGCTACCTCGCCGCCGTAACGCCAGTGGTGCTGTCCGCCGTCCCAACGCAGGCGGGCGTTGACCTCCAGGTCGGTCAGCGGGGTGCGCAGGTCGCTGATCACGTGGACGTCGATGGCCAGCAGATCACCCGGCGCCACCTGGGCGGGCAGGCGGTCGGCGGTCACGATCACCGGTCGGCAGGCCTGAACCAGGGCCCGGTGGGCGGCCTTGGGGCGACGCTGGTGGTCGAGCACTGCCCACGAGATGGCGGGCTGGCTGTCGGCTAGGTCGCTCACCGTGAAACCCCCGGTGGGTCGGTACTTCAGGCGCCTGAGCGTCTCGATGTGATGGCGGATCAGGTCGGCCTGGTAGGTCTGGGTGGCCCGCTTCCAGCTGGCGAAGTCGGGGTGGTCGGCTACCGGCACCCGCTGTTCGAGGTTCTGGCGTTGCAACCCGTGGTGGGTGGCCAGGCGGTCCCAGTCCAGGTCGGGCCAGCGGTCGGGTTGGCAGAAGTCGTCGCTGTCGGGCACCGACTGGGCGCCGAACTCGGACACGAACCGCACCATCCGGGGGAACAGCCGGGCGAAGCCGGGTAGCTCACGTTCGTGGCCGTGCCGCCATCCGAACCACAGATGGCTGGAGGTGCCGTCGAGGGTGGGCAGGTGGGGGAGCACCCCCGAGTGGGCGATGACCGGGCGGCTGGGGTCGGCCTTCTCGATGGTGCGTTTGACGGTGCGGTCCAGGATCGACTTGTTCCATGACGGCAGCTCCTGGCGGGCCAGGTAGCGGCCGGCCGAGGTTGATGTGGCGCTGCTGGTACCGGCGTCGACGTCGAGCGCGAAGGGCTCGTTGTGCCCACACCACACGGCGATGCTGGGGTGGTGACCCAGCAGGTCAACCAACTCGCGGGCTTGGCGTTGGGCCTGTTTGCGGATGCTGCGCCCGTAGGCCCGGTGCAGCGGAAAGTCCTGCCAGATCAACAGGCCGGCCTCGTCGGCCACCCGGTACAACTCGGGGCGGGTGACGTGGGCCCGTAAGCGGATCAGGTCCAGGTTGGCGTCGCGAGCCAGGGTCACTTCCCGGCGGAGTTCGTCGGCGGTGGCTTCGGCCAGGGCGGTGCGAGTGGGGCCCAGGTTGGCGCCCTTGAGGAACAGCCGCTCGCCGTTGATGTGCATCACCCAGTTGCGCAGGTTGATCTGGCGCAGGCCGATGTGGCGGGTGACCCGGTGGCTCACCGGGGTGTCGGGGGGAAGCTGGTTGCTGTCGGGGTCGGGGTGGGCGGTCACCTCGACGGCCACGTCGTAGATGGGCTGGTCGCCCAGGGCGTGGGGCCACCACAGGTCGGGGTTGTCCACGGGCACCTGCCACTCGACCTGGTTCTCACCTGCCGCCAGGCGTCGTTGGTCGACGTGGTCCACGGCTCCGACGGTGGAGCGCAGCGTCACCTCACCGGCGGATGCGGCGTCGAGGACCGCCCGGAACGCCACTGTGGCCCGGGTGGGGTTGGCGTCTCGGCACAGCACCCGCAGGTGACGGATGCGGATGGGGCCGGTGCGTTCCAATCGGACGGGTCTCCACAGACCGCCGGGGTTGAAGGTGCGGTCCATGGTGTCGGGGTCGCCGAACACGCCGGTGATGGCCCGCTTGGTGGCGGGGTCGGACTCGAGTCGGCTGGTCAGCTCCACGCCCAACCGGTGGTCGGTGCGGTCTCGCAGGGCGTCGGTCACCTCGAAGGTGTGGGGGAAGAAGTAGCCCTCGGTGTCGCCCACGTAGCCGCCGTCGAGCCACACGTCGCCCTGGTAGAAGGCGCCGTCGAAGCGCAGCCACCACCGCTCGTCGCCCACCGGGCCGGCGTGTTCGAAGTCCACCCGGTAGAGGAGGGGCCCATCGGTGTGGGCGAAGCCCGGGTTGGATCGCCAGTGCCCCGGTACCTCGATGGGTAACCAGGGGTTGTCACCATCGGATCCCCCCTGGGGCCTGGGTTCTACAGCCTGTGCGGTCTCGGACGGGTGTGTGGCTTCGCTGGGGTCTGTGGCTTCGCTGGGGGGAGTGGCTTCGCTGGGGGGAGTGGTGCCGTCGGAGGAGGCCGGACCAGAGGGCTGGTCCAGCCAGCTCCGCCGCTTCTCGTCGTCGGCGACCGCCGCCTCCCACGGCCCCTTCAGCTCCACGGCCGGTGACGCTAGTTCGGGCCGGGTCGATGGGGCTCAGCCATCCAGCAGTTCCACCCGTGAGTCGGCCAGTAGGGCGTCGCGGTCGGCTTCCAACACGAATCCGGCCTCGATGGCGGCGTCGGCCGCCTTCTCGTAGGCCTTCAGGTAGTCGTCCTTGCTGGGGTACATGGCGGCCAGCTTCTCGGCGGGGATGCTCACGGTGGACCCCATGAGCAGGCAGGCGACGGACCCACCGGGCGTCGTGGTGCCTGACACCACCTGAATGGGGACGTCCACGGCAGGAGTGCGGATTCCGCCTTTGACGATGCCCAGGTCGTCACGCACGTACGCCGGGTCGGCTCCCGACTCGTCCACCTCGAAGCGGGGCGCCTCGGGCGGAGCGTCACCACCCCGTACCCATACGTCCAGGTGATGCAGGGCAGCTTTGGCCATCCAGTGCATGGGGCCGTCGTTGATGGGGGTACCGCAGTCCATGGTGTCGGCTACCGGGCCCAGCATGTAACGGTCCACGTGGGCGGTGCCGGCCATCTCCCACAGCCGGATCATGTCGGTGTCGTCCTGGCGGGCGGGCAGGTAGTTCAACATGCCCACCACATCGGATTCGGACTCCAACATGAGCACCGGCACCCCCACGTCGGTGCGGATCCTGACCGCCTTGCTGGCCACTGCCGAGGCGATGTCTTCGGACGTGCCGACCGTGCCCAGCGACTGGGCGCCGCCGCCCCGACTGTGGATGAAGAACCCGTCGAACTCACCGGTGAGGGGCTGCACCCCGTTGGCGTAGGTGGTGAGCGCGTAACCCGACTGTGACTCGCCGGTGGCGATCACCGCGGTGGGTTTCAGGCCGCCCAGGGGACCGTCGGCGCCCGAGGCTCGAAGAGCCCGGGAGGCCTGGGTGTAGATGTCGAACGAGAAGGCGTCACCGGGGTGGTGCAACTCGCCGTAACGCTCGGGGACCATGGCCTTGAGGCCCTTGCCCGCCAGGTCGCCGGCAGCGCCTACCGCCACGGCTACTGGGCCACCCTCGACACCGATGCGTTGAGCGGACACGCCCACCCAGGCATAGCCGCCGCGGATCAACTCGTCGCCCAGGTAGGTCCAGTCGGGGTTGGCGTCGAGGCCGCCCGACACGTTCAGCCACTCGAGTACCACGGTGCCGTTGAAGTCTTCGGCCTTGGCAGGCCGGCGCACCACCATGCGGGTGCGGTAGTTGGCGGTCTGGTCGGTGGTCAGCTCGAACTCGCCGCTCTCGGGCAGGTCGGTCTCGGGGTTGGCGGCCTTGTAGGAGGTGGCGGTGCCTTCGATGGCGTACTCGTGTTGGACGAACCCGTTGCCTTCGAGGTCGAAGTCACGGATGTCGGTCAGGGCGACGCCGCTGCCGCCGGTCAGCTCGCCCACCACGGTGGCTGCCGGTCCGTCGGCCCGCTCCCTCGCCGGGGGCAGTCCACGTTCGCCGTCGGCGCCGTCGCCGTTTTTGTCGGCGGTGGAGCCGGTCTGACCGTCGGCGGCCGCAGTCGTGGTGGTACGTGCCGACTTGTCGCCGTCATCGCTGGAGGAGCAGCCGGCGGTGCCGGCCAGTAGCGCCAGTGCCACGGCAGCCGCTGCCAACGGTCCGGGCCGGTGGGTGACGCGGTGGCCGCTGCGGTATGGCCGGTTGTGCGGTGAGTGTTCTCGCGACGGCGCGGCAACGAGATCGGTACGGGTTCCCCTGTTGTTCACTCCGCCGACCGTATCGGTCCGATCGGCTTCGTGTGATCAGCGGCAGTACGGGTACTGGGCCGCGTTACCGTTGGCGCCAGCGGCCCGGGTGGCGAAATTGGCAGACGCGGGGGGCTTAAACCCCTCTGGTGCGCAGGCACCGTGCGGGTTCGATCCCCGCCCCGGGCACGTCCTGACCTGCGGCGCGCCGGTCACGGTCCCACCGCCCGAGCGCAGCGGCGGAAGCCTCCTAGGCAGGGCTAGCCACGGGTGAGAGGGCTGGCCAAGGGCATGGCTGACCGTGCTCGGGCTGGGGCTGTGGGCCGTGGCTGGCTGGGACGCGCCCGCGGGCGCGTGGCCAGAGCCAGCTGAACTCGTTGGGGCTCCACGGGATGGTGCGGGCTTCGTTGTCATGGGTGGTTCGTACGCTGGTCGAGCGAAGCTCGACTGGGAGGCGAAGGTCGGGTGGCTCGTCTGTCGGCCGGGGACCTGACCGGTGACCTTGTGGAGGTGGCGGGCCGGTTGTCGGCGGTGACGGGTGGGACGTCGAGATCCACGAACTGGGCCAACTCGATGGCTTCGAGGTCCCTACCGCTAGGTGAGCACTGCCTGGGTCTGGGTCACCTTGGCCACCCGGCGGCTAGCGGCGTCAGTGATTTCGGTCTCCACCACGATGGTGGTCCGTCCTCGGTGGAGAGGGCGACTGACCGCCTCGGCCCAGCCGTCTCGCACCGCCCGCAGAAAGCTGGTGGCGGAGCTCACGGTAGTGGTGCCCAGTGCACCCTCGGGCAGGTTCAGGAACGCCGTCACCGCGCCAGCCCCGTCAGCCAGGGTCATGAGGGCTCCGCCGTGGAGCGCTCCACCGATGGTGCAGCCGTCCTCGGTCCAGGGCAGACGGGCCCGAACCTCCTCAGGCGACACCGACACGAACTCCACGCCGATGGCCTTGCAGAAGGGCATCGAATCCAACGCCTGCTGAGTGGTGATCTCCATCCCTGTAGTTGATCACGCCGGTGAGTGGATTGTTTCGCCGCCAGGTGACCCCGGTGCACCTCAGTGGGGTGGGCTGGCCTGGAAGTGTTCGATAGCGGCCAGCATCTGAGCCTTGACGGCGTCGAGCCCCCGGGCGGGGCGGACCATCACCTTGAAGTCGACAATCAGCCCGGTTTCGTCGCAGGTGATCATGTCGACGCCGTTCACGTAGTTGCCGGCCATGCTGGTTTCGAACTCCAGTACGGCGTCACGCTCACCGAACACCTTACGGACGTATCGGAACCGGCCGTCCCACTCGGCGGCAACCGGATGGCGGATGGTGGTGGTGCCGTCTGCGGGTGGGGCGACCGCGCCCACCAGGGGTCCGAAGCCCACAAAGGCCGCGGCCGCCGCCGTCAGGTACATGGCCACCGTGTCGCGGCCCTTCTGCGGGGTGAACAGAACGGGCGAGTGCAGCACCACATCGGGGTGGAGCGCTGCGGACAGGGCGGTCAGATCTCCGTGCAGAAAGTCCATCCAGCGGGCCATGCACACACCCATGGGGGTGTCGGATGACGGTATCGGGGTGGGGGTCTGTGCGGTCATGGCCGAGATCCTGCCCCATCCGCTGTGGTCGGGAGAGCGGAAACGCGTCACCTCGGAGGCTGGGCGTTCGGCAGCCGATCCTCTCCCCCCTTATTGGCCGAAAAGTCTTGATATGGCGTGAAACATAATGAAAGATGCATGCAGTCCAATCAGTAGGAGGAGATTGATGGCAGTCAGAGCGGGTACAGATGCAGCCACGGGCCGGAGGGCCCGGCGGCGACGCACCGGCCTGGTCGGGTTGGTGCTGGCCGTGACGCTGCTGGGGTCGTGCACCTTGATCGAGAACACCCACTACAAGGTGAGCGTCGGCACCCACGTCTACGCCTGGTTCTACCGGCACCCCTCGTGGCAGATCGCAGCCGTCTACGGCTACGCCTGCAACGCCAACATCGCGTGTACCGCAGACCTGCTGGAGCAGCACACCAACATCAGCGGATGGGGTGCGGCCGAGTTCTACGACGGTATCCGTGACTACTCCACCTTCTGGCTGGCGGTGCAGACGGTGTGGTCCGGCGGGGCAGACGCCGACACCGATGCCGGCCATCATTGCCTGATCCTGAAGAAGTCGATCCCCACTGGACGGCTGGCATGGGAAACCCAGCCCCGCTCCAACGCTCAGTGCAAGCTCGGCCAGCCTTACACGTGACACCCATCTCGAACACGGGACTGACCCTCGGACAACATGGAGTGAGCGGAAAATGAACCAACGTGACGAGGCCTCCCCGGACCGGGCGTGGATGGCGTTGGCGCTGGGTCTGGTGTTGGTTGGCTCACTCGTTGCTGCCGGGTGGGTGCTGGTGCGCACCTTGGAGACCGAGGCAGAGGTGGACCTGGGTGAAAGAGCAACCGTCGTCAACCGACCCGACGAGCAGCAGTTCTGCAAATGGATGAGCTACCGGACGGGCCGGTCCATCGTCTCCCAGCTTCGCCGCCTGCCCCCGGGAGAGAGCAGCGAGGAGGAGCGCAACATGGTCAGGCTTCTGGTGGAGCAGATTGCGGCCACGGCACCGCGACACCTCTTCGACGACGTCGAGCGGTTCCTGGACGTGATCGATCGGGGCGAGGCCATGGAGGGAAAACAGGTTCGTGAGCTGTCCACCGCTGCTCGACGCCTCGACCGGTGGGTGGACGACAACTGCCCCGAGCCCGAGGTCGTAGGCCCGGCCATCACCGCCACGACATCCCCCTGACGGCGGCTGTTGGCCTGGTCGGGGTGCCCGACGGGGTCAATGGAAGCGGTCGGGCGAGGCGGCGGCCCAGGCTGTCGCCCACGGGTGAGGCGGGTCGGCCAGGAGCTCGCCCGGTTCCAGCCACTGGTGGAGCTCGGCATAGGAGGCTGAGCGGGCGGCCGAGATGTTCTGGCGCAACATGGTGGGGTTCAGCCGTGTTGGATCGGCTACGCCCATGGCCGCCATGATCCTCATGGCCTCGGCCACGGTGGTCTGCTGGAAGTTGCGCACCCGCACGGTCTTGAGGTCGACGTCGAGAGCCCGCTGCCGCCAGGCGCTCTGGGTGGTGATACCGGTGGGGCACTTGTTGGTGTGGCACCGCTGGGCCTGGATGCAACCCAGGGCCATCATCATGGCCCGGGCGGCGTTGGTGTAGTCGGCTCCCTGGATGAGCCGTTTGACGATGTCGGTGCCGGTGGACACCTTGCCCGATGCCCCCACCTTCACCTGGGGTCGTAAGCCCGCTCCCACCAGAGCGTTGTGCACGTCCATGAGACCGAAGGTGAGGGGTAGGCCCACACTGTTCTCGAACTCCAAAGGCGCGGCGCCGGTGCCTCCCTCGGAGCCGTCGACCACGATGAAGTCGGGCGCGGTTCCCAACTTCACCATGGCCTTGACCGTGGCCAACAGTTCCACGCGTGAACCTACGCAGAGCTTGAACCCCACCGGCTTTCCACCGGCCAGTTCCCGCAGTCGGGCGATGAACTCGATCAACTCGACCGGCGTGGTGAAGGCCGAGTGGGCGGCCGGACTCACACAGGTCTCTCCCACCGGCACCCCCCGAGCCTGGGCGATCTCGGCGGTCACCTTGGCCCCCGGCAACAGGCCACCCACCCCGGGTTTGGCCCCCTGGGAGAGCTTCACCAGGATGCACTTGACCTGGTCATCGGCGGCCTTGTCGGTGAACTGGGCCGGGTCGAAGTGGCCGTCGGCGGTACGGGCGCCGAAGTATCCGCTGCCGATCTCCCACACCAGGTCTCCGCCACCCGCCCGGTGGTGGTCGGAGATGCCGCCCTCGCCGGTGTCGTGGGCGAAACCACCGAGTGCCGCACCTCCGTTGAGGGCCCGCACGGCATTGGCCGACAGCGCCCCGAAGCTCATGGCCGACACGTTCAACAGCGCCATGGGATATGGCTTCGTGCAGTCGGGGCCACCCACCAGGGCGGTGAAGGGCTGGTCGGGAACCGCTACCGGAGCCATCGAGTGGACCAGGTACTCGTAGCCGATTTCATGCACGTCCAGTTCGGTGCCGAATGGGTCCTCTCCCAGGCCACCCTTGGCGCGCTGGTAGATGACCGATCGCACGTCTCGGTCGTAGGGGCGCCCGTCCCAGTTGCGTTCGATGAAGTACTGCTGGATCTCGGGGCGGATGCCTTCGAGCAGGTAGCGAAGGTGGCCGACCACCGGATAGTTGCGTTGTACCGCATGCTCACGCTGGATCAGATCCCGGACCCCCAGGCCCACCAGCCCCGCTCCCAGCCCTGCGAGTGCCTTGCCTGCTGCTCTCACCCGTCACCTCCCGGATAGTCCGGTGATCACCGTAGGGCCGAACCGCTGCTTTGGCTGCCCGGGTCATGCTCTCTGGATGGTGCTCACCTGTGAGCCACGGTGGAGGCGAGGGATCGACCGGGCCAGGAGTTCACGGAATGATGCTGGCCACCCCCGAGAGCACCCAGCCGATCACCGCCACCACACCGGACCCGATGGCGTACAACAGCATCGCCCGCCAGAACCAGCCGGGGCCCTTCACGAATTCGTAGATCCATCCGATCAACGTGAACGTCAGCTCGGCGATCGCCATGGCCACTTTGATGACACCCACCACGAACCTGGCCACCGCCACCGTCACCCGCCACACCGTCTTGCCGTGGCCGGCGGCCACCGCTACCCCGGCCGGTAGGCCCACCAGCACCGCCAGAGCGACCAGCGGGTTTGGTGCGAACCTGATGAGCGCGACCACCAGCCAGATCGCCATCCCCACCACACCAGCCGTGACGAGGAGCGCCACGATCATCTCGGCGGTAGTGGCGTTGGGGGCGGTACCCGTGCCGGGACCGGTGCCCGCCGGGGGTGAGGGAGCAGTGCCGCTGGTTAGGGGAACCGCTCTGGTCCCGTTGGGGTCGGTAGGACCGGTGGGGCCCTTGGCGCCCTTGAGGCCGGTAGGGCGGGGGGCGAACGGATCGCCGAGCCCCCGCTGAACCTGCGCGCACCAGGGACACGAGCCGGCCTCCCCGAAGTAGACGTGGTCGACGTGGCGGGAGCAATCCGTCAGGGAGCCCTCGGCCCGGCGCAGGCTGGCCGCCACCTCCTCGGCGGTGGGGCGCTGGCTCGGATCCACCGCCACCGAGCGCCGCAACAGGTCGACGAGGCCGGTCGGTAGCGCGGAGTAGGGGGCCACCTGAGGGGGCTGGCTCACTCGGCTGGCCGGGTTCAGGGGAGTGAGACCCCGGGCGATGCGATCGGCGATCGACTCGGGCAGTGGGTGGGTGGCCACCCCGGCATGGCTGTGGGTGCCGCCAACCAGCAACTGGTGGACCATCACCCCCAGCGAGAACACATCGGCGCTGGGAGAGCGCGGGTTGCCCAGATCGGCGCCGATCAGCTCGGGCGCCAGGTACTCGGCCTTGGCCACCGGGCAGGGATGAACCGTGGAGCCGTCGCTCACCTGCATCGAATCGCAGTCGAGGATGGTCACCGTCGCGTCGGGTGCCACCATCACGTTCGACTCGTTCAGGTCGCCGACCACGTTGCCCATGTCATGCACCATCGCCACCGCTTCGGCAAGGTTGGCCGCAGTGCGCACCAGGTAGCGGTAGGTGAACCCCGGCAGGTCCCGGGACCGGGTCCGAGGGTTGAACACTCGACTCACCGGGTGACGGTTGGCGCCCAGGTAGTCCATGGTGAAGCCCACACACCGGCCCCCACCGTCCACCAACAGGTCGTGCGGCCACGCCAGAGACCGGGCCGCCGCCGGCGCGGCAGGCGGTCGCGCCACCATGGCCTCGAGCTTGGCTCGGCGCCCGGGATCGACAGGGTGGCCGGGCTGGCGGTGGTACACCTTGCCCACCAACGAGGGCTTGCCCTCGATCCGATGGACCGTGGCCTCGCCGCCGCGGCCCAACTCGGCTCCCAGCCGTAGCCGGGTGCCATCGGGGGTGCGTAGAAGGGTCACCGAACCTCCGGGGCTCCGCTACCCGACCCCAGCCGCCGGATCTGGTCGGTCGTCGACCTGGTGAGCCACCACCAGGGTCAGGTCGTCATCGGTTCGGGCTCCCACCGAGGGTGAGGCCAACAAGGCCGACAGATCCGCGCTGCACAGACCGCCCTCACCGAGCAGCCCGTGCAAGCGGGGCACGAAACCGGGAGCCGGTTGGCCGGTGGCGGTGTGCACCGCCAAGGTCTCGGTGCCGTCGGTCATCAGGGCCAGGCCGCTCACCCGGTCGGAAATGGCGGTCACCTTCAACGCCTCGGCCCAGTCAGGGGAGGTGAGGAAGTCGGTGATGTTCAGGTACTCCGCCGGTCGGGGTGGCGTGAGGTTGAGCCACCCCTCGGGGCCGCAGGCCAGAATGGCCCCGTCTCCCACCTGGGCCGAGACCATCCCGAACCGGCCACACGCCACCACCAAAAGGGTGGAGGCCAAGGTGGGCAGTGCCAATCCGAAGGTGCGGGCGGCGGTGGCCACCACATCTCGGGCCGAGGCCACCGCCCCGGCCGCCACCGCTCGAGCCTGGTCCAGGCCCGCTGGTGGAGAGGTGCTGAGCCCCTCGACCATGGCAGCCGAGGCGTGGTTCACGGCCAGCGAAGCCCCCAGCCGACCGTGGGCAACCGAGCCGGCTCCGTCGGCCACCGCCCAGACCCACAGGTTCTCGGCCTCCCGGAACCGCCAGGCGTCCTCGCAGCCTCGGCCGTCCCGCCGATGGGAGGTACCGGTGGAACTGGCCGCCACCCACCGCCACCGGCCCGACCGGTTCACACCGTGGCCCAGCCGCCGGTGGGCGGGAGCGGTACCTGATCTCCCACCCGGCTGGCCGACACATGTTTCTGGCTCTGCGACAGCCACTGGAACAGCTCCCGAAACGCCAGGCCCTGGAGTGCCATGGCGCCCCGGGGGGCCAGTTCGTCGAGCACCCCCATGTCGGCAGACCCGACGCCCACCGCGAAGAAGGCGAACGATCCATTGGCCTCGCCCTGATGAACGGCGGCCTTGGCGGCACTCCAACTGTCGGTCGGGCCACCATCGGTGATGAGCATGATCCAGGGCCGGTAGTAGGCCAGGCCGGCCTGGCGGTAGGCCGCCTTTCGTTCATCCACCAACGA
>CAUJFC010000202.1 GCA_963169755.1 Actinomycetota bacterium
GGCGGCGCGGGCCCGTCCGCCCACCAGTCGCTTGTGGGTGTCGAGGTCCTTGTCGCTGGCCACCACCTCGGCGTCGATGCCGGTTCCGTCGGTGGCCGCGAAGGTGACCCGTAGGTGTGGATCCACCCGACCGATGTCGAAGGCGTCGGCTGTGACCCGCACCCCGTTCTGCTCGGTGAGCAGGTCGGCGAGGGCGTCAGTCACCGGGCGGTCCTGCCACTCCAGGGCGTCAACGGCGCGTGCAATGGTCTCACCGAGGGGGCTGAGTTGGCGGCGGAGTTCCTTGGGCAGGGTTCTCACCAGAGCGTCGACCAGGTCGCCACGTAGTCCGGGTATCTGCCAGTCGAAGTCCCAAGGCTCCACCTGGTTCAGAACTGCCAGGGGGATCCTCACCGTCACGCCATCGAGATCGTGTCCCGGCTCGAACCGGTAGGTGAGGGCAAGGTCGAGGTCTCCCTGTGTCCAAGTATCGGGGAAGTCACCGAGATCCTGGCCATCCGGTACCGACTCGACTCGCAGCACGTCCTCCACCCTGAGATCCAGCAGCGATGGCTGCTCGCGACGGGCCTGCTTCCACCAGCGGTCGAAGTGGCGACCGGACACCACATCGGAGCCGAGCCGCTCGTCGTAGAAGTCGAACAGCGCCTGGTCGGCCACGAAGGTGTCCGCCCGGCGGAACCGGTCGCCAGCGGCCCGGACTTCGTCGAGCACGTCGTCGTTGTGGGCGAGGAAAGCGTGGGGACTGTCCCACTCTCGACGCACCAGAGCGTGCTCGATGAACAGGTCACGGGCCTCGACCCGGTCCACCCGGTCGTAGCCCACCCGTCGCCCAGAAACCACTGGTAGCCCGTACAGCGTGACCTGTTCTGTGGTCACGGCCCGGCCTGATCTCTCGTCCCAGCGGGGCTCACCGTAGGACCGCTTCACCAGGTGGGCTCCAAGGTCCTCGGCCCATTCCGGCTCGATGGCGGCCGCCATTCGGGCCCACAGTCGGTTGGTTTCCACCAACTCGGCTGCCATCACCCAGGCCGGTGGCCTACGAGCCAACTCCGATCCCTGAGCGATCTGGAACCGAGAACCGCGTGCCCCACGGAACTCCCGTGACTCGCGGGGTCGGGCGCGGGAGCGGTCCCGACTCGTGGTCCGAGTCTGCTTGTCGTCGGGCCTTTCCCGCTGGCCGATGTGGGACAGCAGGCCAGCCAGCACCGCCCGGTGTACCCGGTCGGGGTGGGCACCCGAGCCGGAGGTGGACTCGGTGGGTTCGGGGCGGATGTCCAGGGTGGCGGCGGCCCGGGTCAGTTGACGGTGCAGGTCGATCCACTCGCGGACCCGGAGGTAGTTGAGGTGTTCGGCCCGGCACTCTCGTCGGAACTGGCTGGACGACAGGGCAGAGCGGCGTTCGCTCAGGTGGTCCCACAGGTTGACCAGGGCCAGCAGGTCTGACCCCGGAACCATGAACCTCCGGTGCAGTTCGGCGGCCGCCTGCTCCTGGCCAGTTGGCCGTTCGCGGGGGTCTTGGATCGACAGTGCAGCCGCGATCACCAGCACCTCGCGAACGCAGTTCTGGCGGTCGGCTTCCACCACCATGCGGGCCATACGGGGGTCGATGGGCAGGCGGGCCAGCTTGCGCCCGATCGGGGTGAGGCGGCGTCGCGGCGCGGGCTGCCCGGTGGGGAGAGCGTTGAGTTCCTCCAAGAGCAGCACACCGTCTCGGATCGCCCGCTGGTCGGGGGGATCCAGGAACGGGAAGGTGGCCACGTCGCCTAGGCCGAGGTCGGTCATCTGGAGGATCACCGACGCCAGGTTGGTACGCAGAATCTCGGGGTCGGTGAACTCGGGGCGGGCCAGGAAATCGTCCTCGCTGTAGAGCCGGATGCAGATGCCCGGGGCCACCCGCCCGCACCGTCCGGCCCGCTGATTGGCCGACGCCTGGCTGACCTTCTCTATCGGCAGGCGCTGAACCTTGAGACGGTGGCTGTAGCGCGACACTCGGGCAGTTCCGGCGTCCACCACGTAGCGGATCCCGGGCACGGTGATCGAGGTCTCGGCCACGTTGGTGGCCAGCACCACTCTCCGACCCCGGTGAGCCTCGAACACCCGGTGCTGCTCAGCGGCCGACAGCCGGGCATACATGGGCAGGATCTCGGTACCGGCCAGTGGTTGGCCGGTCAGAGTCGAGCGGGTCAGGGCGTCGGCGGTGTCACGGATCTCGCGCTCGCCGCTGAGGAACACCAAGATGTCGCCCGGTCCTTCGCGGGCCAGCTCGCTGACAGCGTCACACACCGCCTGGGTCTGGTCTCGGTCGTCGTCGATGACGTCGTCACCCTCATCGGCGGTGTGTAAGCCGCCGTAGGGGCGGTAGCGGATCTCTACCGGATAGCCGCGTCCTGACACCTCCACCACCGGGGCTGGGCCGAGCTCTCCACCGAAGTGGGCGGCGAAGCGTTCAGTGTCGATGGTCGCCGAGGTGATGATGACCTTCAGGTCGGGTCGCTGAGGGAGGAGCCGCTTCAGGTGTCCGAGCAGCACGTCGATGTTCAGGCTGCGCTCGTGGGCTTCGTCCACGATCAGGGTGTCATAGCGACGCAGCATTCGGTCTCGCTGCAACTCGGCCAACAGGATCCCGTCGGTCATCACCTTCACCTGGGTTTCGGATCCCACCCGGTCGGTGAAGCGCACGGCGTAGCCAACGGTGTGGCCCAGTTCCGTTCCCAGTTCTTCGGCCACCCGTTCGGCGACGGCGCGGGCGGCCACCCGGCGGGGCTGGGTGTGGCCGATCCAGCCGGCGGTACCCCGTCCGGCCTCCAGACACAGTTTGGGGAGCTGGGTGCTCTTGCCCGAGCCGGTCTCGCCTGCCACCACCACCACCTGATGATCGGTGATCAGCTTCAGTAGTTCGTCCCGCCGGGCGGTGATGGGCAGGTCGGCCGGGTAACGAATGGCCGAGGTCTGCGGATCGGGCATTTACCGAACTCTACGGGCCGGAGGTGGCAGAGTTCGCGGGTGATTCAACGTAGGTCCGGCGACGGGTTCGTGGTGTGTGCCGACGGACGGTCGCGTTGGGGGCGCTACGGGGCGGCCGGGGTGGTGTTCGTGTTCCGCGCTGGCGCCGGGCCCGAGGTGCTACTCCAACTCCGGTCGCGGATGGCTCACGAGGGAGGAACGTGGTCATGCCCGGGGGGAGCGATCGACCGGGGAGAGTCGACCCTGGAGGCGGGAATGCGTGAGTCGGCCGAGGAGGTGGGAGAGCCTCCCGCAAGATGGCGTCACCTCGGGGAAGTGGTGTTCGCGCCGTCCCCCGACTGGAGCTACACCACCGCTGTGGTGGAGGTCACGGCGCGGTTCGGCGCCTCTCTCAACTTCGAGACCAGTGAAGTGAAGTGGGTGGCGGTAGAAGACGTGGCCGCGATGGAGTTGCACAGCGGTTTCGCGGCCACCTGGCCAGCGGTGAGGGCGGTGATAGAGCGCGCCGGGGAGAACTGACCACCAGGCCCTGAGCGTGGGTCAGAGCCAGTCGCGACGCTTGAACACCATGAACAACCCGATGCTGGTGGCCGCCATCAGGAGCAGAGCGAACCAGTAGCCGTGATACCAACCCAGTTCGGGCATGTGTTCGAAGTTCATGCCGTACACGGTGCCGATGAGGGTGGGCGCGAAACCGATGGCTGCCCAGGCCGAGATCTTCTTGACCTCTTCGTTCTGGATG
The DNA here is from genome assembly GCA_963169755.1 of Actinomycetota bacterium. Lineage (GTDB taxonomy): Bacteria > Actinomycetota > Acidimicrobiia > Acidimicrobiales > Iamiaceae > Aquihabitans. The sequence continues at coordinate 3,707 of CAUJFC010000202.1, forward strand.
TTGGCCGCTTCGGCCAGGCGGCGCATCTCCTCGTTCTGCTGTTGGGCCACCAGGGTGGCGTTGATGGTCAACATGTCGCGCAGCGCTACCCGGAACGAGTCCACTCGTTCCACGATCTGGGTCAGGTGGTCGGCAACGTCACGGAGGTGGCGTTGCAGCTCCTCATCGACCCGGTACTTGGTGAAGCCGGCGCTGAGGGCGTCGAAGACGTCCAGGAGGGGTCTTGTGGCCCGCTGGAAATCGGCCACCTCCCGGGACAGGTCGTAGATGCGACGCGACACCGACGGGTCGCCGCTGAACACTTGGTCTTCGATCTCGTCGATGTCGTTGCCGACACCGGCCACCACCGGGTAGTAGCCGTCGACCACCTTGTCGAGCACCGCGTACAGCACCGCTTCGGGTCCCAGCCCCAAGAGGTCGGCATCTTGTTCGAGACGGGTGCGCACCGAGGAGAACTCGGGGGCCTCGCTGTGGCGCACGGTGATGACGAAACGTGGTCCCACGAAAACGTGGACCTCGCCGAACTCCACCTCCTCGGTGGCGTCCAGGTAGCGGGCGGGGCGCAGCACCACGAACAGGGTGTTGCCGTAGCGTTCGACCTTGGGTCGCTGGTGAGCATGGACGGCGTCTTCCACCGCGAGGGGGTGGAGGTCGAACTCCTCGCTGAGTGAGGTGATCTCGGCCTCGGTGGGGCGGTAGAGACCGATCCAGGCCATGCCCTCAGGGCGGGTCCGGAGGATCTCGAAGGTGTCAGGTAGCGAGGGCGACGACGAGACCCGCTGTCCGTTCACGTACACCGCGCTGTCGACCAGGCGTGATCCACTGGTCAGGTGACGTTCAGGGGCGGGGGCGTGCCCGTCGTCGTGGTCATCGTCGCGACGGTTGTCGGTGCCGTCACGGCCCCGCGAGAGCAGCCGTAGCGGACGACGGTGATCGGACATCTCTCTCCTCCCGGCTCCGTCGTCAACCAGCAAGGTGACAAGCAGCGCCCTCGGCAGGATTCGAACCTGCGCACACGGCTCCGGAGGCCGATGCTCTATCCCCTGAGCTACGAGGGCGGGGTCCGTAACCCTAGTGGGTGCCCGGCGACCGCCCCAACGGCCGGGCTGATTCCAATGGGAGCCGAGGCCGGGGGCGATCGTAGGATCGGGCGACCGCTGGCGCCCGCCGGCTGCTCTTCGGAAGGACTCCCGTGATCCGCGATTCCCTCGCCTCCGCTGTGCGCGATGCCCTGGTGGCGTTGGCGGTGGACCCGTTACCTGAGCGGATCGACCTGGAGCGTCCGGGGCGACGAGAGCACGGCGACTGGTCCACCAACGTGGCACTGGCCACCGCCAAGCGTGCTGGTCGTAACCCCCGTGAGCTGGCATCGGAGCTGGTCGAACACCTGAACGTCAACCGGCCCAGTCATGTGGAGCGGGTGGAGATCGCCGGTCCCGGATTCGTGAACTTCCACCTGGCCCCCACCTGGCTGCACGACGTGCTCACCGATGTGGTCACCTCGGGGGTGGATGGCTACGCCCGATCCGACGAAGGTGCCGGCCGCACCGTGAACGTCGAGTTCGTGTCGGCCAATCCCACCGGCCCGGTCCACGCCGGCCACGCCAGGGGAGCGGCCTACGGAGACTCGGTGGCCCGCCTCCTCGAACGGTGCGGCTACGCCGTCACCCGCGAGTTCTACATCAATGACCGCGGCGTTCAGATGCAGAACTTCGGGGCATCACTGGCGGCCCGCAAGCGGGGTGAGGAACCTCCCGAAGACGGCTACCACGGCCAGTACATCTCCGACTGGGCGGCCGAGATGCCCGACGATGCCGACCCGGTGGCCTGGGGTGAGGACCGGGCCCTCCAGGATCAGCGCGAGGCCCTGGCAGCCTTCGGAGTGAACTTCGACGTCTGGTACCGCGAGCTCTCGCTGGTCGATTCGGGGGCCATCGAGGAGACTCTGGCCGAACTTCGCAGCAAGGGCTACGTGTTCGAGTCCGACGGCGCTACCTGGCTGCGCTCCACCGACTTCGGCGACGACAAGGACCGGGTACTGGTCAAGAGCGACGGTGAGCTCACCTATCTGACCCCCGATATCGCTTATCACCGCGACAAGTTCTCCCGGGCAGAGCGACTGATCAACGTGTGGGGTGCCGATCACCATGGCTACGTGCCCCGGATGAAGGCAGCCATGGCCGCCCTCGGTCACGACTCCGGCGAACTGGAGGTGACGATCGTCCAGCTGGTCGAGCTGCTCAAGGACGGTCAGCCGGTCAGGATCTCCAAGCGTTCGGGCAACCTCATCGAGCTGCGCGACATCATCGACGAGGTCGGCGCCGACGCCGCCCGCCTCACCTACCTGCTCCAGTCGGTCGACTCCCGCCAGACCGTCGACCTGGCGGTGGTGGCCAGCGCGGGCATGGACAACCCCGTGTACTACGTGCAGATGGCCCACGCCCGTATCCACGGGATCGCCCGGCGGGCGGTCGAGGCTGGTTTCGAGCGGGTGGCGCTGGATCAGTGCGACCTGTCGCTGCTCACCCACGAACGAGAGCTCGAGGTGCTGCGGTCGCTGTCGGAACTGCCCGACACCGTCCGCTCCGCTTGTGCCGACCGGGCCCCGCACCGGGTGACCACCTGAGTGCAAAAGCTGGCCGGAGCGTTCCACGGCTTCTACCACGACTGCTACGTGATGGGAGACGGGGTCAGTGCCGAGCTGACCCAGGCCCGGCTGTGGCTGGTCGAGTCGGCCCGGGTGGGGCTGTCGGTCGGCCTCGACCTGTTGGGGGTCAGCGCCCCCGAGTCGTTGTGACCGCCATGGACCGGAGCGACCACGTCCTGCCCTGGAACCTTCTGCCCGACTCGGCCGAGGTGGGACCCGACGGCCAGCTTCTCGTCGGTGGTTGTGACCTCACCGACCTGGCCGAAGAGTTCGGGACCCCGTTGTTCGTCTACGACGAGGACCATCTCCGGGCCCGATGCCGTGAAGCGGTGGGAGCATTCGGCGACGGCGTGGCGTACGCCACCAAGGCGTTCCTGTGCCGGGCCATGGCCCGTCTGGCCCACGAAGAGGGCATGCACCTCGATGTCGCCAGTGGGGGCGAGCTGCACGTGGCTCTCTCGGCTGGGGTTCCGGCCGAGCGCATCGTGTTGCACGGCAACAACAAGAGCGACGCCGAGTTGATCCAGGCCCGTCAGGCCGGCGTGGGGCGCATCGTGGTCGACAGCTTCGACGAACTCGACCGGCTGGAGCGGCTGCACCGGGCCGACGGGCTGGTCCCCGACGTGCTGTTGCGGATCACCCCGGGCGTCGAGGCCCACACCCATGAGTTCGTGATGACCGGCCAGGACGACTCCAAGTTCGGCTTCGGCCTGACGGTGGGTGACGCCGCCCGGGCCGTCGAGCGCGCCCGTCAGAGTCCGGCGGTGAACCTGGTGGGTCTGCACGCTCACATCGGTTCCCAGGTGTTCGTGGCCGGCTTCTTCGAGCAGGCCATCGAGGTGCTTGCTCCGTTCGTAAATCAGAGCGGTCTGCCAGAACTGTCCATAGGAGGCGGGATCGGCGTGGCCTACGTCGAGGGGGAGACGTCACCATCGATCTCCGAGTGGGGTGCCGTGGTACGACGGGCCTGTCACACCGCCGGGATCACTGCTCGGGTGTCGGCCGAGCCGGGCCGCTCGATCGCGGCGGTGGCCGGCGTCACCGTCTACCGGGTGGGCACCATCAAGGAGGTGCCCGGTATCCGTACCTTCGTGGCCTGCGACGGCGGATTCATCGACAACCCCCGGCCCGCCCTGTATGGCAGCGGCTACGAGACCTTCGTGCCCCGAGCGGTCGCGGCACCGCGTACCGAGACCGTGAGGCTGGTGGGCAAGCACTGCGAGTCCGGTGACGTGCTGGTGGCCGAGGCCCGGGTACCTGAAGGGTTGGCAGTGGGCGACCTGATCGCCACTCCGGTCACCGGGGCCTATGGGCGATCCATGGGGTCCAACTACAACCTGTTGCCCCGGCCGGCGGTGGTGTTCGTGTCGGGCGGCAGGGCCCGTCTGGTCATCCGCCGCGAGACCAACGAGGATCTGCTCGCCACCGACGTGGGTTGACGCCCGGAATCAGCTTTCGGGGCCTTCGGCGGGCGACCGGTAGCCTCGGCCTCGTGGGTGCCTCCGAACAACGCGCGGGACAGTCGGTACGGGTCGGGTTACTGGGGTGCGGCAACGTAGGTGCCGCCCTGGTCAATCTGATCGAGCAGCGGGCCGCCGAGATCGCAGCTCGGACCGGCGTCGAGCTGTCGGTGACGCGGGTGGCGGTGCGCAGCCTCACCCGCAAGCGTGCCGTTCACCTGCCCGAGGGGGTGTTGACCGTCGACGCCGCCGAGGTGGTCAACGATCCCTCGGTAGACGTGGTGGTGGAGGTCATGGGCGGGATCGAACCCGCCCGCGAACTGATCCTGGCCGCAATGGCCGCCGGGAAACCAGTGGTGACCGCCAACAAGGAACTGCTGGCCAACCATGGGGCCGAACTGTTCGCGGCCGCCAACACGGCCGGAGTCGACCTGTTGTTCGAAGCGGCGGTGGCCGGAGGCATCCCCATCATGCGACCCCTGCGCGAGTCGCTGGTAGGCGAGGACGTGCGCCGAGTCATGGGCATCGTCAACGGCACCACCAACTTCATCCTCACCCAGATGGCCGACCACGGCACCTCCTACGCCGAGGCTCTGGCCGAGGCCCAACAGCTCGGCTACGCCGAACGTGACCCCACCGCTGATGTCGAGGGCTACGACGCCGGAGCCAAGGCCGCCATCCTGGCGTCGCTGGCCTTCGGAGCCAAGGTGGTGGCCGGCGACGTCTACCACGAGGGCATCTCGGGCATCACCGCCACCGACATCGACTTCGCCCGACGCCTGGGCTATGTCATCAAGCTGCTGGCCATCGCCGAGCTGGTCGAAGTCGATTCCGGTCCCGCCCAGGTGGCGGTGCGGGTGCACCCCACCATGGTGCCCGACAGCCACCCCTTGGCCGGGGTCCGAGATTCGTTCAACGCCGTGTTCGTGGAGGGCGCCGCCGTCGGCGACCTCATGTTCTACGGCCGGGGAGCGGGCGGCGACCCCACCGGATCGGCGGTGCTCGGCGATCTGATCGACGCCGCCACCAACCTGGGCAAGGGCACCCACGCCACCCTCATCAGCCTGGTCCGCCGCCCCATCCGCCCCATCGACGATCTGCTCACCAGCTACTACCTCAACCTCGACGTACAGGACCGGCCCGGAGTGCTGCGGGCCATCGCCGAGGTGTTCGAACGACACCGGGTGTCCATCCGTTCCATGGAGCAGGAAGGCACCGGCGACACCGCCCGCCTCATCCTCATCACCCACCAGGCCCGTGAGGCCGACGTCCAGGCCACCCTGGAGGACATCCGGAACCTCGACGTGATCCTCAACGTCACCTCCGTACTTCGAGTCATCGGAGACCGTTGACCATGAAGTACGTGTCCACCCGAGGGCAGGCCCCGGTGCTCGAGTTCGGTGACGTCCTACTGGCCGGTCTGGCCACCGACGGGGGGCTCTACGTCCCCGACGAGTGGCCAACTCAGCCCGAGGTCGACCGGGCCAACAGCTACCGGGCCACCGCCACCGCGGTGATGGCTCCCTACGTGTCGCCCACCCTCACCGACTCGGAATTGGCGACCATGGTCGAGGCCGCCTACGCCACGTTCTCCCACCCCGAGGTGTGTCCGGTGATCCCTCTGGGCGACGACGGCCTTCACCTGTTGGAGCTGTTCTGGGGGCCGACCATCGCCTTCAAGGACGTGGCCCTCCAGTTGCTCGGTCACCTGTTCGACCACGAGCTGACCGCCCGAGGTGAGCGGGCCACCATCGTGGTGGCCACTTCGGGAGACACCGGTTCGGCTGCCATCGAAGCCTGCCGGGGCAAGGAACATCTCGACATCGTGGTCCTGCACCCTGCCGGCCGGGTCAGCGATGTGCAACGTCGGCAGATGACCACTGTCGATGCCCCCAACGTTCACAACGTGGCGGTGGCCGGCACCTTCGACGACTGTCAGGACCTGGTGAAGGCCCTGTTCGCCGACGTGGCCTTCCGCACTGAGGTGGGGCTGTCGGCCATGAACTCGATCAACTGGGCCCGGGTCATGGCCCAGGTCGTCTACTACGTCACGGCGGCCCGAGCCTTGGGGGCGTCCGCTTCGTCGCCGGTGGCGTTCTCGGTACCCACCGGCAACTTCGGCAACGTGTTCGCCGGGTGGGTGGCCCGCCGTACCGGTACCCCCATCGCTCAGTTGGTGGTGGGCTCGAACAGCAACGACATCCTCACCCGGTGGCTGGCCAGCGGGGTAATGGAACAGCACGGGGTCCATCCCACCATCAGTCCCAGCATGGACATCCAGGTCTCGTCCAACGTCGAGCGTCTGCTGTTCGAGCTCTACGAGCGCAACCCGATGCTGCTGGCCGACCGCATGGCCGAGTTCCGGACCGAGGGCCGGGTGGAAACCGGAGACACCCGCCTGGCCACCGTCACCGAGGTGTTCGACGGGGCTGCTTTCTCCGACGAGGACACGCGGGCCGAGATCCGACGCACCTACGACGAGACCGGTGTGATTATCGATCCCCATACCGCGGTGGGGGTGGCAGCGGCCCGGCGGGCGCGTCGTGATCCCGACGTTCCCATGGTGTGTCTGGCCACGGCCCATCCCGCCAAGTTCCCCGATGCCGTCC
>CAUJFC010000203.1 GCA_963169755.1 Actinomycetota bacterium
GTCGGCTCGGGTTCTCGGCCCTGGAGGTTGCCCCGATCCTCGATGCCGTGGCCTGGCTGGGCGGCACTCCGGTGGCATGCGTTCGCGCCTCCTCGGGCGATGCGCGCTCCCGTCACCTGGGAATCAGCCACCACACCCTGACCGCACTCGAAGCCGTGAGGTCATCGGTCCAGGTGCCAGTCCCACCGGGAACCGCGGTACCCCCGGGCTTCGAGCGCCACCAGTGGATCGAGTTGTCGCCGGGGTCGATCGCCACAGACCTGGGGGTGCTCGACCTGTCGGTGAAGACCATGGGGCGAGGTGTGGACGAGGACCGCCTGTTCTTCGACATGGCTGCCTGCGCAGGCCGTCATGCTGGCGCGGTTGCGCTCCGTATGCTCGGCTCCCGATGACCGTCAGCCGCCTCGAGCGACTCATTTCGCTCATGAACGTGCTTCACGACTCTCCGCGACCCCTCAGCGCCCAGGAACTGAGAGGTCGGGTGTCTGGATACCCCGACAATGACGCATCGTTCAGGCGTCAGTTCGAACGCGACAAGGACGAGCTTCGTGAGCTCGGCGTGGTCCTCGAGATGGCAACAGTGCCAGCCAGTGACCCGCCCGTGACCGGCTATCGAATCGACCCCCGCCAACTGTTCGCTCCGATGGCCGAACTCGAAGCCGACGAGCTCGAAGCCCTCTCCATGGCTGCCGCGGTGGTGGGTTTCACCGGCGACAGCAGCCGCCGAGCCATGTTCAAACTCGGCGTATCAGCCACCACCGCAACCCGCCGAGCCGAGTTGGCCGATGACCCGAACCTCGAGACGCTCTTCTCCGCGGTCATAGACCGGCGCCGGGTCCGGTTCGTGTATCGCGACGAGCAGCGCGAGGTAGACCCCTACCGCATCCAGTTCGCACGGGGGCGCTGGTACCTGTGCGGTATGGATCACGGCCGCGGGGCGCTGAGGTGGTACCGCGTCTCCAGGATGTCCACTCAGGTGTCAGCCGACGCCCCAGGTACATCAGATCCACCGTCAGCACCGCTGAGCGAGCTGACCCTCGATCCGTGGGCTCTGCCCGGAGACCACGCACCGATGGAGGCCGAGGTCTGGTTCGACCCCGTGGCAGCAGCAGGGATTCGTGACGAGCTACCCGGGGCCGATGTGGTGTCGGAGGACGCGTCTGGTCTGGTGATACGGCTGAAGGTTCACAACCGAGAGGGCTTCCGGTCGTGGTTGTTGTCGTTTCTCGATCGGGCCGAGGTTCTCTCGCCACCGGACCTGCGAGATGACATGGCCAAATGGTTGGAAGGGTTCAGTGTTGATGCCCGGAGATCGTCATGAGCCGGATAACGGTCGGCACCCGGATCCAACGGCTCCTGGCCATTCTCCAGTGGATCGCAGCCGAGCCAGACGGAGTCGAAATCTCGGCGGCATGCGAACGGTTCGCTATGACCAGGTCAGAACTCCTCGGAGAGCTCACCATGGCGTCGATGATCGGCGACGGCTCGGCCAATTTCGATGACATGCCGTTCCTGGTCATCATCGAGGACTCTCACGTCGAGGTGAGCCTCCTTTCCTTCCGCCAGCCGCTTCGGATGACCCGAGGTGAGCAACTGGCGCTTTTCGTGGCCGCTCGGGCTCTGACCGACCCCGAAATCGGGGGAGAGGATCCCCTGAGCCGAGCCCTGTCCAAACTCGCTGCCCACCTCGGCCTGGACCCGAGTCTGGTTCTGGCCGTTGATGTCGACGTTGACCACGATGGGGGCCCCCGGGCCGCCACGCTCGATCAGGCGATCACCGACCGGCGGCGGGTGGCGTTCACCTACTGGACCTACTCACGCGACGCGGTGTCGGAACGCTTGGTTGATCCATGGCTGGTGTTCAGTCGGCACGACCAGTGGTACCTGAGTGGCCTTGACGTCGATCAGGGTCAGAGCCGGGTGTTCCGACTGGACCGAATCCATGACCTGACGGTGAGTGACGAGACGGCTTCGGTGGCTCCACCTGGATTGTCGACGTCACTCGACTTCCCGACCGACTTGCCCGTGGTCGAGCTGGACCTGCCGGCCTCTGCCTCATGGGTGATAGAGGCATACCCCACGGTGGCGGTCGAGCAGGTCGGTGACCGACTCCGAGTGAAGCTGGCGGTCACTGGTCCGAGCTTCGTCGAGCGGGTGCTACTTCGGGTTGGACCTGAGGCCGTCATCACCTCCATCGACCCTGAGTTGGGTGACCTCGACCTCGGCGCTGTGACCGCTCAGCGAATAGCTGCCCGCTACCGCAGATGACCTCGCCGGGTCCCGTCTTCGCCTGACCGGCGACCATGTCACAACACCAGGCCGCGCTAGCGTCGCTCGACGTGTCGTCACCCCCCGTCGAGCCATCCCGTTCCTCGGTAGCAGGTGAACCATCGCCTCCCACCACGCCGGAGCAGAGCCCGATGGGTTCCAACTCACCATCGACAGCGACGGCCGGTGAGAAGCGTCGCCAGCGATCAGCGGCCCGCAACCTGACCGAGTGGGTGGTGGTGGTAGGAGGCTCGATCGCGGTGGCCCTGGTGATCAGAGCGCTTGTTTTCCAGACTTTCTGGATCCCTTCACCCTCCATGTCGACCACCCTGGTAAAGAACGATCGGGTGGTGGTCAACAAGCTCTCCTACCGGTTGCACGATCCTCGCCGAGGCGATGTGGTCGTGTTTCACCGTCCTCCGACCGAGTTCATCTCCAACAGCGGGATCAAGGATCTGATCAAACGGGTTGTGGCACTGGAGGGGGAGCGGATCTCGATCCTCGACGGAGGCGTGCGGATCAACGGAAGTCCGCTGGACGAGCCGTACACCCATGGGCTGGAGACCCTCAACAACGGATGCAGCACCGGGGACCTGCTCCAGCTCTACACCGAACAGGGATACACCGTCCCCGAGGACCACGTGTTCGTGCTTGGTGACAATCGCACCAACTCTGGTGACGGGCGGTGCTTCGGACCGGTGTCCGAAGATCTCATCGTGGGACGGGCATTCGTGAAGATCTGGCCTCCGAGCCACATCGGAGGCCTTTGAAGGCTTCGGTTGGAGCTCCAGATCAGTCGGACAGACGTCTTGTTCAGTGGGAGTAGTGCGAACTTTTGCTAGCGCGCGTTCGCGTCGGTACCCTTCTGGTATGGCAAAGAACAATGTTCTCAAGCGGTTTCTTGACGCCGGTGTCTCGTTCACCGAAATGACACAGGCCCGCGCCGAGGCCCTGGTGAAAGAGCTCGTTAGAACCGGTGAGGTTCAAACCGAGCACGCTCAGGCCATGGTCACCGAGTTGGTGGAACGCAGCCGCAAGAACACCGAGGCGCTGGTGGCGCAGGTCCGCAGCGAACTGGCCGCCTCAGCGGACTCCATCGGTCTGGCCACTATTGCCGACATCCACCGTCTGGAGCAGTTGATCATGTCGGTGTTGCCCATGACCAAGACCAAGCCGGTCGAGGCGCCGAGCAGCCCGCCCGCTGAGAAGGCCCCAGCCAACAAGGCTGCCGCCAAGAAGGCCCCGGCCAAGAAGACGGCTGCCAAGAAGACCGCTGCCAAGAAGGCCCCGGCCAAGAAGGCCCCGGCCAAGAAGACCGCTGCCAAGAAGATCGCTGCCAAGAAAGCTCCGGCCACGAAGGCCAACTGAGCTGTCGCTCGTGCGGCGGCGGTTGGACGCCGAGCTGGTCCGGAGAGGCCTGGCGACCAGTAGGGAGCGGGCGCGCGAAGCCATCGACAGCGGTCTGGTGACCGTGGGCGGGGCACCGGCCGCCAAGCCTTCGCGCCTGGTGTCTGCTGATGAACCGATTGCGGTAGCTGGTCCTCCGCCCCGATTCGTCAGCCGGGGCGGCCTCAAGCTGGAGGCCGCTCTGGATCGGTTCGGAATCGATCTGACCGGGCGGCGCGTGTTGGACGTCGGCTCGAGTACCGGCGGGTTCACCGACTGTGCTCTCCAAGCCGGTGCTGCTTCGGTGGTGGCCGTCGATGTCGGGCGCGGGCAGCTCCACCATCGGCTGCTCTCCGACCCCCGCGTGGAGTCTCACGAACGTACGAACATCAGACACTGTCGGCCGGGCGACCTCGGACCGCCCGCCGATGTGGCGGTCGCTGACCTCTCTTTCATCTCGCTGCGTACCGTGGCCCCGGCAGTTTTCGACCTCCTCATCCCGGGAGCGGAACTGGTTTGGCTGGTCAAACCGCAGTTCGAGGCCGGGCGGGTCGAGGTGAACAGGGGGCAGGGCGTGATCTCCGATCCCCGCACCTGGCAACGGGTGATGGAGGAGGTGGGCGGCGCGATCGGTGACCTCGGAGCCACCATCATGGAGTTCATGCCTTCGCCCATCCGGGGTGCCGACGGAAACGTGGAATTTCTGTTGCACGCCCGCTCGCCGGGATCAGATCGAGCCGATCCGTCGCCGCTGGACGTGACGATCCTGGCGATTCGGGCTGTCGAGGAGTTGGACAGGCCATGAGTCGAGTTGCTCTGTTCATTCACAGTGGCCACCCCGAAGCCATCGACACCGGCCGACTGATCGCAGCATGGCTGAACGAACGCGGACACACTCCCAGTGCCGGCGGCCCCGAGGTGGCGCTGCTCGGCTCGGACCTCGTCGCAACGGTTGATCCGGGCGTCCCTGACCGCGATGCAGACCTGGTGGTCGCGGTCGGGGGAGATGGAACGGTACTTCGGGCTACCCGCTGGGCGGTCCTAGCCGACGCTGACATTCTCGGTGTCAACCTGGGGCAACTGGGCTACCTGGCCGAGGTGGAGCCCGGTGCCTGGGAGGAGGCGCTGACCACCTACTTCGAGGGAGCTCATTCCATCGCCCCTCGGATGATGGTGTCATCACAGGTCGTCCCCCCACCGAGTAATCCGACCGAACCGGTCGTCGACGAACTGGAGTTGCCGCTCGGTCTGAACGAAGTGGTCATCGAGAAGCAGGCGATCGGCCGCACCGTGCGCCTCGGGGTGAGCATCGACGGGCGCTACTTCACCAGCTACGTCGCCGACGGCCTCATCCTTGCCACGCCCACTGGATCGACCGCCTACTCGTTGAGCGCCCGTGGACCAATTGTGGATCCGTCTCACCGGGCCCTACTGATGACGCCGGTCTCGCCCCACTCGCTCTTCGACCGGGCCCTTGTTCTGGATCCTGCCAGCACTATCGAGGTGGCCGTCCTGGGGGAGCGTCCGGCGTCAGTATCGGTGGATGGGGTCCAGTACGGACAGCTCGAGGCCGGCGGCCGGATCACGGTCAGCGCAGCCACTGAACCAGCTCGATTCGTGACCTTCGGACAGCGTGACTTTCACCAGATACTCAAGTCGAAGTTCGGATTGAGCGACCGGTGAACCGACCCGAGCCCCATGCCCGACTGGTCGAGTTGGCAGTGAGAGACCTGGGAATCATCGACTCGTTACGTCTGGAACTGTCGGCCGGGATGACTGCTCTCACCGGTGAAACCGGAGCGGGCAAGACCATGGTGATCGGGGCCATCGATCTGCTGCTCGGAGGAAGGGCCGACGCTTCGATGGTTCGCCCCGGAGCCGATGAGGCGATCATCGACGGTCGGTTCGAGGTTGGGGGGGAAGAGCTGATTCTGAGCCGAGTCATTCCGGTCACCGGTCGTTCTCGCGCCTATCTGAACGGCCGGCTGGCCACCGCAGCGATGCTGGCTGAAGTCACCGAGCCGTTGGTGGACCTCCACGGCCAACACGCTCACCAGTCACTGCTGCACACCGGAGTCCAGCGAGCCGCGCTGGACAGCTTCGCCGGGATCGACCTGAGCGACCTCATCAACGCCCGCTCGCTCGTTCAAGAACTCGAGGGCGAACTCATCGCCATGGGCGGAGATCGTGGGGCCCGCGAGCGCGAACTCGACCTCCTGCGGTTTCAGATCTCCGAGCTGACCGCCGCCGGCCTTACGGACCCAAACGAGGATGAACGCCTCGACCATGAGGAGTCCGCGCTGGCCGACGCCGTAGCTCACCGCACTTCCGGGGCGCTCGCGGCCGCGCTCCTCAACGACGACGGTGGCGCGACCGATCAGATCAGAAGAGCCTTGGCCGAATTGGCCGGCCGACCTCCATTCACCGATCAGGAGACCCGGCTCCGGACACTTCTGGCCGAACTGGCCGATGTGGCCGCCGACCTGCGCATGACCGGCGAGCAACTCGAGGACGACCCCGAACGACTGGACTCGCTCCGCCAGCGCCGCCAACTCCTGGTTGATCTACGCCGCAAGTACGGCACCGCATCCCGAACCGGCGGGGTCGCCGGCTTGGGGACCCTGGACGACGTGATCCTCTATCTCGAGGACTGCCACAAACGCGCCGCCGCCTTGGAAGACCACGACTCCCGTGCCAGTGAACTCGAGACCCGGCTGGACGCGGCTCGCTCCTCGCTCAACCGAGCCCAGGTCGCAGTGGGTAGGGCCCGACGGAAGGCAGCACCCGCTCTGGCAGCGGAGGTCGAGAACCAGCTCGGCCCCCTGGCCATGGCTCGAGCGAAGTTCTCGGTTCAGGTCCCGCAGCATGATCCAGGAGATGAGATCAGCTTCGAGTTGGCCGCCAACCCAGGTCTTCCGGCCGGCCCTCTCGCTCGGGTCGCCTCGGGCGGCGAGCTGGCTCGGGTGATGCTGGCCCTGCGCCTGGTCGTGAGTGGGGCACCCCCTATTCTCGTTTTCGATGAGGTGGATGCCGGAATCGGAGGAGACGCCGCGGCTGCGGTCGGGAGATCTCTGGCGCTGCTCGGCCGGGACCATCAGGTTCTCGTTGTGACTCACCTTCCCCAGGTCGCGGCATACGCCCACCACCAGGTCGCCCTCCGTAAAGACCATGACCGAAAGGTGGCCGCCGTGGCAGCGGTCCCGCTGACCGCAGAGGACCGTATCGCCGAGATCGCCCGCATGCTCGCCGGAAGTTCCAGCGGTGATTCCATGCGAGTTGCGGCACGAGAGCTGCTGGCGTCCTCAACGGTGGTCTCGCCGTGAGCAGTGACCCCGTAGCCGGAGCGACCGCCGCGTCGATCGAGTTGACCGGAGTGGCACGAGTCGACCGACGTACCAAGGACCTGGCCAAGCGGATCAAGCCGGGCGAGATCGCAGTGATCGACCATCGAGACCTGGACACCGTGGCCACCGAGAGCCTCATCGAGGCCGGAACTGCCGCGGTCATCAACGCCGATGCCAGCATCTCCGGCCGCTATCCCAACGTCGGTCCGCTACTCCTCCCCGCCGCGGGAGTGCCCATGATCGACCAGGTCGGGTCCGATGTGATGGACGTCATCGAGGACGGCGCAACCATCACCATCCGAGGCAACCAGGTGTTCACGGCCGACACCCTGGTGGCCACAGGAACCATTCAGAACATGGACACCATGACCGAGGTGCTGGAACGGTCCCGCGAGTCGATGGGGGACGAACTCGAACGCTTCGCCGCCAACACCCTCGAGTATCTCCGACGCGAGGGCCACCTCCTGGTCGACAATCCCGATATCCCCGACATCCCGGTCGATTTCCGGGGTCGACAGGTGCTGGTCGTGGTCAGAGGAGTCGACTACAAGAAGGACCTGGAGCTACTCGAGCGAAGCGGCTACCTGAGAGAACAGCAACCGCTGCTGGTCGGGGTGGACGGCGGAGCTGACGCCCTGCTGTCACTGGGCAAGGTGCCCGACGTGATCATCGGTGACATGGACTCGGTGTCAGAGAAAGCCCTGCGCTGTGGGGCCTCGATCGTGGTGCATGGCTACGCCGACGGGCGCGCCCCCGGAGCCGAGCGGCTGGTCGAGATGGGCGTTGATCATGTGATCTTCAACTCCACCGGTACCTCTGAAGACATCGCCATGCTGATCGCGTTCGAGCGCGGCGCCGAACTGATCGTCGCGGTCGGTACCCACAATTCGATGGTGGACTTCCTCGACAAGGGGCGGGCCGGAATGGCGTCCACCTTCCTGGTACGGATGAAGGTCGGCCCGATCCTGGTCGACGCCAAGGGCGTAAACCGGCTCTATGACAGCCGGGTCCGAAAGCGTGATCTGGTGCTGCTCGTCGCATCCGCCATGGTTGCCATGATCGTCATCACCTTGATGAGCGATCCCCTCCGCCTCATCCTCAGAGGCCTGACCCTCTCCTTCCGCTGAGTCGGGATACCGCGATGATCAACCTCCGCTATCACATCGTCAGCCTCACCGCCGTCTTCCTGGCCCTGGCCATCGGCGTGCTCCTCGGCGGCACCTACCTCGACAAGTACACCGTCGACCAGCTCGACCAGAGCATCTCCAGTGCCGAGCAACGCATCCGGGAAACAAGAGCCGAGAACGACCGGCTGCGAGGTGAGATCGGAGACGCCACCGCCCGCAACCAGGCCCTCATAGGCGGTTCGACACTCGGCCTGTTCGCTGGCAGCCTCACCGATGTCCCGGTGCTGGTGGTGGCCGCCGAGGGCGCCGATGAGACCTCCCGCCGTAACCTCGCCCAGGTTCTCAATGCGTCAGGGGCTGACTTCCGGGGCACCCTCACCATTACAGGAAAGATCGCACTCGAGGCCGATGTGCTGGCATCGGTGGCATCCCGGCTGGGCATCGAGGACCCATCGGCCGACGACGTCCGATCCGAGCTGATCGACCAGTTCGGTGATGCTCTGTCAGCGGCTGGGCAACCAGCGGCAGACGCCGAGGATGGTTCGACTCCATCCACCGAGGTCCCCGATCCGACAGCGGTGCCCGAGAGCACGTCCACGCCCGAGACGATCCTGCCGCCCGCCACCGCGCCTGACCCGGCGACCACAGTTGAGCGGG
>CAUJFC010000204.1 GCA_963169755.1 Actinomycetota bacterium
CGGGTGGTCAACCGCAGGTCACCAACCTCGAAGGCCGCCTCGCGCTCGCCCAGTCGGAGGGTGATCTGCTCGGCGTCACCCAGCAGTCGCTCCAATTCCCGAAGTGCACGGGACGGCACCAGGACACTCTGACCTTCACCCATCACCGACGCCCCCGGGATGTCTCGAACCGCCAGTCGATAAGAATCGGTGGCGACCAGACGAAGTCCTCCATCTTCGGCAGCCAGCAGCACTCCAGTCAGGATCGGACGCGCGTCGTCGGCGCTGGCTGCCGGGACGACCTGGTGAAGGGCATTGGCGAAGTCACCGGCAGAGATGGTGACAGCATCGTCGGCAGGCGTGCTGAGACGGGGAAATTCGTCGGCAGGCAAGAGGCGAATCGAGGACTGGAACCGGCCAGCCACGATTGATGCTTGATCCCCATCACAGGAGATCTCCACTCGAGGTTCGCCGAGCGACTTGACCACATCGAGCGCGATCTTCGACGGCAGAACCACCACGCCATCAATCTCGCCTGCCACATCGACCTGAGTCTCGATGGTGAGCTCGAGGTCACTACCGGTCAGCTTGAGCCGATCCCCGGTGAGTTCAGCTCGCACACCCGCCAGTACCGGCAGAGCACCACCACGATTGGCGACGGCTCGACTGGCGGCACCGAGAGCTTCGACGAGGCTGTCACGCTCGCAACGGAACTTCACGAGTACTGCTCACTTTCTCCGGAGAGGGTGCTTAGAAAGAACGATGGTGGTGGTAGGGGGTGTGGATTGTGGACAACGGCGCGTTGGTGCAGGTCAGAACACTCGCGCAACGGTCAGTGCTCATCCCCAGCGTTCCACAGCGATGAGGTGATGGGGGGGATGGGTAGCGAATCATCCCCCACCCTGCCACCACATGTCCCCCGGACAGACGGGTTGATCCCCGCCGAGTCCACAGTCTTGACGACCACAGGAGAACACCTTTCCCCAGGGATCTGTGGACAGTAGTGGACAAGCCGTGTGACGCCCATCGCAGAGTATCATGCTGTTTCAGCACGTTTCTATGAGCCTTTACGAATCTGCTGCACAAGCTCCGAGACTTGCTCATAGATGTGGCGACGCTCGCGCATGAGAGCGGTGATCTTCTCGACGGCGTGAATGACGGTGGTGTGGTCGCGTCCACCGAACTCCCGGCCGATGGCCGGATAGGAGAGGTCGGTGAGTTCACGAAACACGTACATGGCGATCTGGCGAGCGATCACCAGCGGTCGGGTACGGCTCTTTCCCTGAAGCTCTTCGACCGAGAAGCTGAACATCTCGGCCGTGGCCTCGAGGATCACCTGAGGAGTGATGGGGCGGGGCTGACGGTCACCGAGGATGTCGTGGAGGTGGCGCTCAGCCTTGTCGAGCGTCAGGGGTTCGCGGTCGAGGTTGGCCAGGGCCGAGATTCGGTTGAGGGCACCCTCGAGCTCGCGGATGTTGTCGGTGATGTTGGTGGCGATGAACTCGAGGACCTCATCGGGGATGGGGATGGTCTCGCCTTCGGCCTTCTTGCGGACGATGGCGAGTCGGGTCTCGAGGTCCGGCGGCTGGATGTCAGTGGTCAGACCCATCTTGAACCGGCTGCGCAGGCGGTTCTCCAGGGTCGAAATGGCATCTGGCGGCCGATCCGAGGAGAGGACCAGTTGGCGACCGCCGCCATGGATGGCGTTGAAGGTGTGGAAGAACTCCTCCTGGGTCTCCTTGCGGTTCTCCAAGAACTGGATGTCGTCGACCAGCAGCACATCCACCTCGCGGTATCGACGCTTGAACTCGGCCGACTTCTTGTGGCGGATGGATTCGATGAACTCGTTCAGGAAGGTCTCGCTACTGACGTAGCGCACCACGTACTTGGGGTAGTTCTCCTCCACGTAGTGGCGGATGGCGTGCAGCAGGTGAGTTTTTCCCAGCCCGGCATCGCCGTAGATGAACAAGGGGTTGTAGGAACCTCCGGGTGATTCAGCAACCGCCAGGGCGGCGGCGTGGGCGAACCGATTGGAGGGTCCGATAACGAAGGCCTCGAATGTGAGGCTGTTGTCGTTGGCGATGTGGGGACTGTCATCGCTGATCGAGGCTCCCCCGGCGGGAAGGGGATCAGGCGCCGAACCGAGTAGGGCGTCCAGTGGATCATCGAACAGCGTGGGTTCGGCCTCGTCGGGCTGGACTATCAGTTCGATGGTGCGACCGTCACCGAACACGTCCCGGATGATGTCGTCAACCAATGACATGTAACGGGTTTCGACTCGGTCTTTGACCATGGTGTTGGGCACCGACAGCACCAGCGATTGATCGTCGACGTCGACCACGGAAATGTCCTGGAACGTGGAGCGCCAGACGGCATCTGACACCTGGGCCTGCAAGGAGTTCTGGCAGGTTGTCCACAGAAGCTGGGTGTCTACCAACGGAGTGTCAGTCCCTCCCTGTAGGCCACGTCCACAATCTTTCCACAGATGTGGAAAACAGCGTCAGCAGTTGCCGGATGGCAACTGCTTGCTGGGGACGAGCAGATTGGTTTCGGGTATCCCCGAACCGAGCGGGTGGGCACCGTATCATTGCCGGTTGGCTGGTGCGCAACGTCCCTGGTCAGCTGCTGTTCCCACTGTGCTGTGACGTGAGTTCCGGGCGCGGTCACGGTCTCCGGCGATGTCCCTGCCTAGGCGCGGTTGCCTGGAGATTGCTCCAAGGCGTAGCGTTGATGGACATTTCGCGCGCCGCCTCGTTCGTGGAAGCGGCGCCCCATCAGGTGCTTCGTAGTACCAGCGCCGGACGTGTCCGTCTGGCTCGAGGAGGACGTCAGACGTGAAGAGAACCTTCCAGCCCAACGTGCGTAAGCGAGCCAAGAACCACGGCTTTCGCGCCCGTATGTCCACCCGGTCCGGCCGGGCCATTCTGCGCAGCCGCCGGGCCAAGGGTCGGGTGAAGCTGTCGGCCTGATCGGGCCGATCCGGGGTCGCTCGGCTTTCCAAGCCCTGCGCGCCGGCGGGGTGAGAGTCCGTCGTGGACCCCTCGCCTGCAGCTTTCTCCCAGACCCCAGCTCGGACGCGTCGATGACCCTGGTCGCATTTGCGATCCCCCGTCGGGTGGGAAACGCGGTTGTTCGTAACCGACTCCGCCGGCAATTGCGGGCGATCTTGGTTGACATGACTCCGGAGCTGCCCAAGGGTTCGCTGCTGATCTCGGTTGGACCCGAGCTGGTGGGTCGGGGTCCCGGAGAACTGAGGAACGACATGGTTCGCCTTATGGCCGCTCTCGATGATCGACTGAACCGAGCCGATCGGTGACCGTACCGGCTCGGTTTCTGCGCGCCCTGGTGGGCCTTTATCAGACCCTGAGGATGGGGCGCCCATCGCCGTGTCGGTTCATCCCCTCCTGCTCCACCTACGCCGCCGAAGCCATCGAGGTACACGGCGCTGCCCGGGGTGGGTGGCTGGCGGTCCGGCGGGTGTGTCGATGCCACCCCTGGGGCGGTCATGGGTGGGACCCCGTGCCCGAACGGTCCTCGGAGAATCGAGTTGATGCTACGGATTCGGCTGAGCTGACTTCAGCCGACCAACTTCCAGATCGGACGGTCGCCTGATGTACGACGTAATTGCCCGGCCTCTCCAGTTCTACTACGAGCTGTGGCCCAATTACGCCGGGGCGATCTCGCTGCTCACCCTCACCGTGATGTTGGTGCTTCTGCCGCTGACTCTGAAGGGCACGCGGTCGATGCTGGCCATGCAGAAGCTCCAGCCCGAGCTCAAGAAGCTCCAGAACCAGCACCGCGACGATCGCCAGAAGCTGAACGAGGAGGTGATGAAGTTCTACAAGGAGAACAACATCAACCCCCTCTCGGGCTGCATGCCACTGCTGTTGCAGATGCCCATCTTCTTCATTCTCTACCGGACCCTTCATGACCTGATCTGGAGGGCACCGTCGGGGTTTGATCTGGGGGCGGCAGCCGCTCGGGCCGCCAATGGTGTGAACAACGGGGTCTGGGAGAAGTTCGGTAACTTCCAGCCGAAACACCTCGACTCAACGTCGAGGCTCTACCAGGACCTGATCCAGACCAACGAGATGTCCTCGTTCGGGATGAACCTGGCCCAATCAGCCCAGCAGGCACTGCGCAGCGGTGTGGGTGCCGCGGCTCCCTACATCATCCTGGTAATGGCGGTGGCTGCTACCAGCTACTACCAGCAGCGACAGATCGCCGGCCGGCCGGGGGCGGCCCAGGCCAACCCTCAGCAGCAGATGTTGCTGAAGATCATGCCGGTGTTCTTCGCGTTCATCTCGCTGACTCTGCCAGCCGGCCTGGTGGTCTACTTCCTGGTGTCCAACCTGTTCCGGATCGCGCAACAGGCGTTCATCACCCGGACCATGTACAAGGACCACCCTGAGGCTCAGACCGCCAGCACCGCCTCTAATGACGAATCGTCAACAAAGTCGGGCGGGTTCCTCTCCCTGATCAAGGACCAGGCCAATGCCGCCAGCAAGGCGCGCGATGACCTGGCCAAGTCGAAGAGCCCGGCCAAGACCGGGCCTGATTCCAATGCCGATCGGTCGCCCTCTCAGACTTCGAAGGGACCGACCTCGAAGGGTGCGGCCCCCAGCAGGAGCGCACCCTCGTCGGCCAATCGATCGAAGTCAAAGAAGAAGAGGAGGTGACGGTCGATGCAGTGGATCGAGACCACCGGCCGCACGATCGAGGACGCCAAGGAGGCTGCCCTCGATCAACTTGGAGTCGATGAGACCGAGGCCGAGTTCGAGGTACTCGAGGAGCCCAAGACCGGACTGTTCGGACGCATGCGGTCCGAGGCTCGGGTTCGAGCCCGGGTAGCTCCCAAGGCGCCACGGCCTAAGAACGATCGCCGCTCCCGCAAGCCTCGCTCCAAGCCTGAGAGCGCCAAGGGCACCAGCTCGGCCGCGTCTGATGCCCCCAAGACGGATGATGTGAGCAGTGACAACCCCAATCAGGAGCAGTCCAGCGGAGCCACCCGCTCGAAGTCCCGAAGTCGCTCAGGGCGGTCCCGAACTGAGTCCCCCAATCAGGAAGGCAAGCAGATGAGTGACGAGGTTGTCCCGGTTGGCGAACAGGCCGACATCATCACCGGTTTCCTGGAGGGCCTGCTGACCGCGTTTGGCATCTCCGGCTCGATCACTCGCAGCCAGGTCGATGACGACACCATCGAGTTGGACGTGGTGAGTGATGAGAGCGATCTGGGTTTGTTGATCGGACCAAAGGGTCAGACCCTCTCATCGGTTCACGAGTTGTCCCGGGCAGTGCTTCAACGTCGGGCTCCGGGGCGCCACGATGGTCGGGTCCGAATTGACATTGGTGGGTATCGGCAGCGTCGTCGCGAGGCGCTGGCCAGGTTCGTCCGCGATCAGGCAGCTGCTGTCCTGGAGAGCGGAGTCAGCCGTGCCTTGGAGCCCATGAACTCGGTGGATCGCAAGATCGTTCACGACACCGTGAACGAGATTGATGGCGTCAGCACCTTGTCGGAAGGAATGGACCCCAACCGACGAGTGGTGATCATCCCTGCCGCTGACGCCGGGTGAGTGATTCTCTGATCGCGGCGCTGAAGCGCAGCCGCGAGCTCGGCTTCCTCGGGCCTGGCCCGGTGGAAGACCACTTGGAACACGCACTGGCCTTTGCTGGAGCGATATCCGAACCGCCCGCCCGAGCCCTCGATCTCGGTGCGGGCGGTGGTCTTCCTGGCTTGGTGTTGGCCGCCCGGGTCTGGCCGTCCACCCAGTGGACGTTCCTCGACTCACAGAGACGGCGCACCGACTTTCTGGCCATCGCTTCGGCAGACCTGGACTTGTCGGATCGTGTTCGGGTGATTACCGAGCGGGCTGAGGTTCTGGGACGGGATCCGGACCACCGAGGCGTATATGACCTAGTGGTTGCCAGAAGCTTCGGGCCACCCGCGGTACTGGCCGAGTGCGCTTCCCCACTGTTGTGCCCCGATGGTCTGTTGGTTGTGAGCGAACCCCCCGATGGCTCCATCGAACGATGGCCGGAAGACGACCTGCCACTCGTTGGTCTGCGCGCGCCTAGCCAACGCCAGGTGGGGTCGGCGAATTTCATGGTGCTGATCAGGAATCACGACACGCTCGACCGGCTTCCTAGACGGGTTGGCGTTCCTGCCAAGCGACCACTATTCGGCCTGCCGGACCGTCAATCGACCTGATACTGGTTCCCGCGATCCAGGCAGTGGGTCTGCCCAGACGTTTCACGTGAAACGCGTATGCAGGGATGTCTCGCCTTGGTGAATGGGCGGTGGGGTGGAGTCGGAAGGCGATCAGGAGACCTGGGATTCCACGCAGAACGGGTGGGATGCCATAGCGCCGGCACTACGGCCGTCACCTCCTCGGACAAGGGTCCGAGCGGCTAGGTGCACCCTTCGTTGCTGCCAGGTTGGATAGACCTCGGCTTCGC
>CAUJFC010000205.1 GCA_963169755.1 Actinomycetota bacterium
GGCCCATCCCGGCGAGGGCACCATCAACCTCGTCGGTCAGGTAGCAGGGTTCGTGGCCATGCTCTCGGCTCATCAAGCCCGGGTTACGGCTACGAGCGCCCTTGACTCCGTCAGCGTCACGACCGTTGCAGAGTCACAGCAGTCCGGCGATGACGATGACAAGGCGTCATCAGATGCCGACCGTTCGGCAGCCGAGGAGGAAGCGGCTAGCCGAGCGGAAGCGATGAGAAAGGCTGCCGAGAAGCAGGCCGCCGAGAAGGCTGCCCGCGAGGAGGCGGCTCGACGTGAAGCCGAGGCCCAGGCCCGTGCCGAGGCCCAGGCGAGGGCTGAGGCCCAGGCCAAGGCCGAAGCGGCTGCCCCTTCGGTGGCACCCGGCTCGGTCTGGGATGCCCTCGCCCAGTGCGAGTCGGGGGGGAACTGGTCGATCAACACCGGAAACGGTTACTACGGCGGGCTCCAGTTCTCGCTCGCCTCCTGGCAGGGGGTGGGAGGAGTCGGCTATCCCCATGAGGCCAGCCGTGAGACCCAGATCGCCATGGCCGAGCGTCTGCTGGCCAATGGCGGGTGGGGTCACTGGCCGGCCTGCTCCCGCAAGCTCGGTCTCCGCTGATTCCTGGGAGGGAATGGGTCTCCTGAGGGTTGTTCGGGTCGAACCCCTCAGGAGACCCGCTGGCGGTACTCGGGGGAATGCTGCATCCCAGCGATGAGGCGTTCAATTCCCCCTTGGCGGGTGGCGGACACCCAATAGTTCCAACCACCCCGGTCCGGGGTCCGATCGAGCATGCCCAGGTAGGTCATGGCCACGTCAGTTGGGGCAGCCAGCCGAGCGGTACCGCTGGTGCTCTCGGTCCATGACGCCACCAGGGATCCCCGAGACTCGCCCGTGTTCAGGCGGTGCACGGCCAGCATCAGCTCCACCGAGGTAGGGGCTCGTCCGAAGATGTTGGCGAACACCAACTGAACGAAGGGGACCACCGGGAACCGGGCAGCACCGCTCGTGTTCGATACCTGTTCGGCGACCGCCGCGGGCGTGGTACCCGAGCGAATGGCACGGGCACCGTCTCGAACCAGCGAGGCCGAGGTGGGGTAGGAGCCTGTGAGGGCTAGGTGGGCCCGCACAGTCGGCGCCATGACCCGTCGGTATTCGGGTGAGTCCATGAACGACCGGATCACGCGGGCCCCGCTCCAGCCGCCCTCGATCCGCGAAAGCCACCAGTCCGTCCCTCGCCGATCCAGGTCGCGACCCAGAAAGTCCCCGTACTGCTGAGCCACGAAGTCAACGGGACACCGGAAGGGACTGGTGGCGGCCGGGTCGGCCCGCAGGATGCCGGTTCGCCGGGGTCCGCGCATGAAGGTCGGCCAATCGGCTCGACACAACCGAGTACCGGTCGAGAACAGATCGATCCTGGTGTTCTGCTCGAAGAAGAAGGCCTGAGCTATGTGGGTGACACCGTCCACCTCGGCCACCACCGGATTGGAGGCCGGCGTCAGCGCCAGCCTCGAGCTGAGGCGGTGGGCCGCTTCGATCCGACCGGTCGCGCCGTTGTGTACCCGCATCTCGTGGTCGAAGGCGGAAACCACCTCCTGCGCGCCGTCGGCGTCGACGTCGGCAATCGCCAACCCACCATGGGTTTCATAGCCGTCGAAGCAGCCCCTCGAATGGCCGGACTCGCAGCTCTGCCACAGCCGGGCTCCGTCGGTGTCGAAGGCGTAGATGACCCCGCCCTCCGAACCGGTGGCCACTTCCAGACCGACGTCACCGTCCAGATCGCCGACCGCCGGAGATGTCATGGATCGGCCAGCAACCGCAACCGGCCACCCGGGCAGAGATCGGCCCGTTGCCGCCGTGAAAGCGTCCACCCAGCGTCCACCCGGATCGGGAAAGTGGGTTCCCGTTCCGACCACGACATCGAGCCAGCCGTCCCGATTCAGATCGGCGACGGCCGGGGTCGACCAGACGGTCTGGAGCGGAACGAAGCGGGGATAACCGGGGTAGGTCGAGCCATCGGCGTTGAGGACCCACACCAGGCCACCCTCGGGTGCCAGCAGGGGGTTGCCCGCCCAGATATCTCCCCCGAAGATGATCTCGAGTGAGCCGTTGCGGTCTATGTCGGCCACCACCGGGCTCGACCACAAGGTGTCCTCTACGTATCGGCGCCACAGGAAGGTTCCGTCCGACGACCATGCGTAGACGGTGTGGTCCCAGCTGGGGGCGATGATGTCGTGCACGCCATCGCGGTTGATGTCGGCCACCGCCGGGGTGGCGAAAAATCCGTGAGGTCTACAGTCGTCGCCTGGGGGGCAATGAAGCGGCCACTGCTCGGCGAAGCGGCGAAGGACCCTGCCGGTGGGTCCGTCGAGAATCAGGACCTCGGCACCCATGGTGGCAACCACGATCTCCATTCGACCGTCACCGCTGAGGTCCACGATCACCGGTGATGCCTCGATGGCCGCCTTGCCCACCGACATGGACCAGATCAGCTTTCGAGCCGGAAGGCTGTAGGCCTCCATTTGGCCGTCCAGGTTGCCGACCACCAGGTCGACCCTGCCATCGCCGGTCACATCTGCGATCGCTGGAGTCGAGAAGGCCTCGGTTGTACCGGTTGAGATGTAGATGCCTGAAACGGGGTGACGTACATCCCCCAGGTACCGCAGCGGGGCGTCGGCGACCACCGCCTCGGTTGTCACTGAGATCACCAGCCCGATTGTGACCAGCCAGAGCGTGACCACCCGCCACCGTGCCCACAGCCGGGAGGCGGCCACGGGCGACGATGGATCGTGACCGTCGACCGACACCGAACTGATCGTGGATTGGAAGACCTCGGTCACCTTGCCTCCGTGTGCGGGACCGGAGCCCGCGGCTACAAGCTGCGCAGGGTATCGGTCGTGTGGAGCACACCAGAACGCGACCAGGCAGTGTCATGGACCGAGCGCTCGGTATTGAACCCCCTGACACCCATGGCCAATCACGAGCACGCTCTTGCGTGCTGTGAGATCATGTGGGTGACTCCGAGACGTGAGGAGGTTCCCATGCAGGTCAGCGTGCTACTGCAACAAAAGGGCACCGCGGTGATCACGGCGGCACCCCACGTCACCACCGCTGAGGTGGTCGATCTTCTGGCTCGTCACCGCATCGGGGCGGTGGTGATCAGCGATGACGGCCTTCGGGTTGACGGCGTGGTGGCTGAACGTGACGTGGTGCTGGCGCTGTCGGTGTTCGGTCCGGGGGTACTCTCCTGGCCGGTCGCCGAAGTGATGAACACCGAGGTCGTCACCTGTGGCCCCGACACCACCGTCGAGACCCTCATGGCCACCATGACCGACCGTCGTGCCCGCCACGTTCCGGTGGTGGCCAACGGCGAACTGGTCGGGCTGATCAGTATCGGCGACGTGGTGAAGGATCGCATCTCGGGCCTCGAGTTCGAGACCCGAGCCCTCCACGACTACATCGCCCACCCGTACTGAAGCAGTTCGTCGGCCGCCGCACCGACCCGACCATCACGGAATGGGATCGACGCCTCAGCCCTCGCGGCCCGAACCGAGTGAGGCCACCAATCCGAGTCGGTCGACCTTGCCCAACGCGGTGCGGGGAATGACCGAGATCAGCACCAGTTGGCGGGGACAGCACCACCGCGGGAGAGACTCGCCAACCCAGGCCCTCAGATCGTCGAGTGTTGGTGGGGCAGCCTGATCGCTCGGCACCACCACGGCCACCACCCTCTGTCCCCACTCGGGATCGGCAAGCCCGATCACCGCGACGTCAGAGACCTTGGAATGGGTTGCCAACGCGGCCTCGACCGGTGCGGGCCAGACGTTCTCACCTCCGGTGATGATCAGGTCGTCGGCCCGTCCATCCACCATCAAGCGATTGCCCTCCCAGTGTCCGCGGTCACCGGTTGACAGCCAGCCGGCGGCGTCGGTGCAGCCGATCACCCCGTCATCGGTCCAGGTCCCCCGAGCAATCGTGGGACCCCGCAGCGAGATACGGCCGTCACGGGAGATGGCCACCTCGGTGCCGCCTATGGGTTCGCCGTCATAGACGACACCACCTCCGGTCTCAGTGAGGCCGTAGGTACGAACCACATTGGCCGGTCGGGCCTGACGATCGGCCGAGCCTCCCACGAGGACCTTCCGGAACCCCGTGACATCGAGCCGATCCACGACGGTGGGCACTACCGATACCAGGGTCGACCCGAGGCTGACCGGAGCGCTCGTGACGATCTCCGGATCGAATCCGGCGGTGATATCCAGCCCCACACCTTCGAGGATGGACCGGATCACTACCCCTAGACCACCCAGATGTGCCAGGGGTAGGCAGGACAGCCACCGGTCGCGTCCGGGCTCCACGGCGAGCCGTGAATGGACAGCTCGGGCATGGGCGGCCAGACCATCGAGGGTGTGGACGATGAGCTTGGGTCTACCAGTACTCCCTGACGACGCCACCACCAGGGCGTCCCCTGAGATCAGGCCGGAGCGAGGTTGGGGGAGTGCCTCGACCTGACCGTCGGCTCGAATCACCCGGTCGGGTCGCACCTGGCTCAGCAACTGGGCGCGGGAGCCGAAGTCGAGCCTCTGGTCGACCACGAAGACAGCGTCGCCATCCGCCCAGGTGCGGGTGATGGCCGCCACCAACTCGGGCCCGGGGGTGAGGTCGAGGGCCACCAGCGATACCACGCAGAGGTGACCCTAGCTGTCGTGCCCCTGGCTGCTCGGTCCCGGTGGGGTCCCGACCGGAGTGACCCTGTGGACTCCGCGGGTGAACTGCGGCTCAACCAACGGCATCGGCCAGACTCGTCGCTCGTGAGTGAAGCGAGACGGTCCGTGGGGGTGTGGGTGGCAGGGGCCCGCCCACGCACTCTGCCCGCGGCCGTGGTACCCGTCGCGGTGGGAACCGCTGCGGCTGTGGGTGCCACCCCAGGGGGCCTGGTGCTCTGGAGAGCTCTGGCCGCTTTGGTCGTCTCACTGGCGCTTCAGGTGGCCACCAACTACTCGAACGACTACAGCGATGGCATCCGGGGAACCGATGCCGACGACCGACGGGTGGGTCCGGTGCGTCTGGTCGGTCAAGGTTTGGCCTCTCCCGACGCGGTCAAGCGGGCCGCCATCGCGGCGTTCGCGGTGGCGGGACTGGTGGGGGCAGCCTTGGCTCTGACGGTCGGCCCAGAGCTGTTCGTGGTGGGGGCGTTGGCCATGGCGGCGGGCTGGTTCTACACCGGCGGCCCCCGGCCCTACGGCTATGCCGGGCTGGGAGAGGTGTTCGTGTTCGTGTTCTTCGGTGTCGTGGCAACCGCCGGATCCACCTATGTGCAGACCGGCGAGCTGACACTGTTGGCTCTGGGGGCGTCGATACCGGTGGGGCTGCTGGCCACCGCACTCTTGGTGATCAACAACCTCCGGGACATTCCCGGCGATACTCTCGCCGGGAAGAACACCCTGGCGGTCCGACTCGGAGATCGCCGGACACGATGGCTGTATGTGGGCCTGTTGGTAGCCGCATTCGTGAGTGTTCCGCTGGTGGCTGGCCTGGGAGGCCGCCTAGCGGCGGCGCTGGCACTGCCGGCGGTTCTGATCGCTCAACGACCGGTACTGGAGGTACTTCAGGGAGCGAAGGGAGCAGACCTCATTCCGGTATTGGGAGCTACCGGTCAGGTTCAGGTGATCTTCGGGAGTCTGTTCGCTCTGGGCCTGGCCGTATCAGCCTGATCGGCCGATCGATCCGGGCGACGGCCACCGCCTCCCCCGATGGTGATCCGTCGACGAAGATCTCGGACCGCGGCCGCAACGGCGGCGGGGTCGTGGAGCCCTACTGCATGTCCTGCCGACTGCACCACGCGCACTTCGCCGTCCGGAACGGCAGCGGCCAGACGACGGGCAAGAGTTGTGAACTTTCGGTCCAGCTCGCCTGCCATCGTGGTCACAGGGGCCTCGATGGACTTCAGATCGTTCCACCAGGGAGGGTCCATCGTGCCGGTCCCCGCGTCTCTGAGCGATGCTGCCAGGCCCGTCGGCTGGTTGGTCGAACGGGCGGCGCGCTCGGTGGGATTCTCCGGCAAACCAGCAAACAGCGGCTGTGCCAGCCACTCCTCGAGAAACACATCGACCCCCACCGATTCGATGTGGTCCGCTAGGGAACGGTCCGCCCGGCGTCGGGCGGCTCGATCCTCGGCGTTGTCGATGCCGGCGGTAGCTCCGATCAGAACCAGTCCCTCCACCAGGTCCGGACGGTCCAGCGCCAGCCGAAGGGCGATCCGGCCCCCCATGGAGTACCCGACGTAGACCGCCCGCCCGCCCACTTCGCCCACGAGTCGGGCGGCATCCCACAGATCGGCACGCACGGGGCTCGAGCCGCCGTGGCCGGGGGCGTCCACCACGACTACCCGGTGGTCGGAGGCCAGATCATCAGCGACCAGACGCCAGCTCTCCATGGTCTGGGTGAATCCGTGCAGTAACACCACCCGTGGGCCTCGTCCCTGTTCGCAGTGATGGAGTGGCACGGTCGCAGGCTATGCCCGCGGTTCACGG
This sequence comes from Actinomycetota bacterium, assembly GCA_963169755.1. Lineage (GTDB taxonomy): Bacteria > Actinomycetota > Acidimicrobiia > Acidimicrobiales > Iamiaceae > Aquihabitans. The sequence continues at coordinate 6,523 of CAUJFC010000205.1, forward strand.
CGTCGACCGGGCTGTGCTCAGATGGCCCAGATGTCCGATTCGCTCGAACGGTACGAACAGACAGCGGCGTACAACGCCACCTTCTGCGCCACCCTGGTAGATGAATGGGTACGCGCCGGCGTGACCAACGCCGTTGTCTCCCCAGGGTCGAGGTCAACCCCTATGGCTCTGGCGCTGGCAGATCGTCCGGAGATCGATGTTCAGGTCCATGTGGACGAGCGATCGGCGGCCTTCGTCGCCTTGGGAATCGGCCTGGCAACGGGGATGCCAGCAGTGGTGCTGACCACCAGCGGAACAGCAGCCGTGGAGCTTCACCCGGCGGTGGTGGAAGCTCATCAGGCTGCGGTGCCGCTCTTGGTGGTGACCGCCGATCGCCCTCCCGAGCTCCATCACGTGGGTGCGGCTCAAACCGTCGATCAGACGCACCTGTTCGGGGGGGCCGTGCGGTTGTTCGTGGAACCCGGTCCCCCTGATTTCACCGGACGGGGGGCCTGGCGGTCGCTTGGGGCCCGGGCGGTGGTCGAGGCGCTGGGTACAGCGGGTACCAGCCGCACCCCAGGTCCCGTTCACCTGAACCTGGCGTTCCGCGAGCCCTTGATCGGTGAGGTACGAGACTTGCCGGCGGGCCGGGCATCGGGGGAGCCATGGCATCGGGCTTCACTACCCGGTCAGCTGGGATCAACCAATCTGGCCGTTGGCCCCGATCACGCACTCTCCACGCTGACCGTTGATGGGTCATCTGTACGGGGCCTGATAGTGGCTGGCGCTGGTTGCGGCGAGGCTGACATCGTCCTGCGGGCGGCCGAGCAGCTCGGCTGGCCGGTGCTGGCTGACCCTCGATCCGGTTGTCGTACCGGCCACCCATTGGTGATTACCACCGTTGACACCTGGCTGCGAGACCAATCGCTGGCGGCCGAGCTGACTCCAGACCTGGTGATTCGCCTGGGGGAACCGCTGGCCTCGAAGGTGGTGGCGACCTGGCTGGCCGGCTCGGGGGCCACCCAGGTCGCAGTGGAGCGTTACGGCCGCTGGTTCGATCCTGACCGAACGGCAACGATCGCAGCCGCGGTCGACCCGGCCCGGGTAATGGCCGACCTCGCCGCCAGATCAGAACCAGCTCAACCGTCGACGTGGATCGCCCGGTGGCGAGGCCTCGAAGATGCCGCGCAGCAGGTGCTGATGGCCGAACTCGGCCGACCAGACGCCACCCTGTCCGACCCGGCGGTGGCTCGGGTCGTATCCCAGACAGTGGGGGAGTACCGCGACGCGACCCTGGTGGTGTCCTCCTCCATGCCCATCCGTGACCTCGAGTGGTACGGCGGATCGCTGGGCTCCACCGAGGTGCTAGCCAATCGGGGGGCGAACGGAATCGACGGAGTGCTGTCCACGGCTGTTGGTGTGGCGGTGACGAAGCGCAAGTCG
>CAUJFC010000206.1 GCA_963169755.1 Actinomycetota bacterium
GTCCTGTGCGGCCCAGGCCTGTTGCTGCTTGCGATGCACACGCCCGGCGGTGGCCTGGGCGGTGCCAGCGATGACCGCGGTACGGGCCACGGTGCCCAGAACGGGTCGGCGGCGTCTAATCATGGGGGTGCTCCTGTTCTCAGGCGTCGACGGATTCGTCGAGCGCCTCGTCGATCGAATCCAACATGTCGGCCAGCGGAATCCGCCCACTGGCCACCAGCTCTCCGCCGGCCCGTCTGATGGCCCCAGCGAAGGGGGCGGCCCACACGTTCTCCCACACCAGTAGGGCGGCGCTGGAGTTGAGCTCCAGCAGCTCTGCCACCTTGTCCACGTCCTCGTCGGCCAACAGGCCCGGTACGTCGCACTCCAGGCCAGCCAGCATGCCCGCCTCTTCGGCTTCGGCATCCTCCAGTTCGACCGCGGTGACCGTACCGTCGGCGTCCTTGTGGATGAACACCAGGTCGATGATGCGAACCAGCCCGTTGCGGATCAGGTCGACCAGGGCTGGCGTCAACTCGCCGTTGAACCGGTTGCCGGGAAACTCGACCACCACGTAGTCGATCGGGCCGAGCTCGTCTGGAAACGTCATGAGCGCACCCTAGCCAAACCGCCTTCTCAGAACGACCAGATGAGCGGGACCAGGCCCACCGAGACGGCCAGGTACAGCCCCATGAGCGGAAGTCCCAGCTTCCAGTAGTCACCGAAGCGGTAGCCACCCGGACCCATGACCATCAGGTTGGAAGCGGTGGCCACCGGGGTGAGCAGGGCGGCCGCGGCTGCCACCGTGATCGACATCAGCACCGGCCGGGCCGAGATGCCCATCTCGGCCGCCGCGGACACCCCGATGGGAATCACGATGAGGGCGGTGGCCATGTTGGAGATGAGCTGACCCATGACCGCGGTCAGGGCGAACAGGCCCAACAACAGCAGGTACGGACTCCGACCGTTGATTGCGTCCACCAGTGCGGTTGCTATCCGCTCGGCCGCTCCGGTCTTGGTCATGGCGGTGGACAGCGGCATCATCCCGCCCACCAGCACCACTGTGGTCCAACTGATGCCCTGGTAGGCCTGTTCGGTGGTGAGTACTCGTAGGAGGACGAGAGCGGCTGCCGCCCCCAGTCCCGCCACCACGGCGGGAACCGCGCCGGTGGCCAGAAGTACCACCATGGCCGCCAGGATCACCAGGGTGGGGGTGGACCCGGGGCCGAGCGGTACCGCCTGACGGCGAACTCGCTGAGGCTCGTCGACTGCTATCACCGCGGGGTCCGACGGAACCAACTCGTCGAGGGCCCCCCACTGCCCCTGGAGCAGGAGGGTGTCGCCGATGGCCAGCTTCACCGGCACCGGGCCCAGATCCTTGCCCTTCCGCTGCACCGCCAGGATCACCAGATCTCCGCTGTCGGTGACCATCCCAGGAAAAACCGTCTGACCGACTGCGCTGGATCGTGGTGGGATGACCACCTCGCTGAGCCCCACCTCGCGGTTGAGCAGACCTCCCTCGGGGTCGACCTGAAACGGATCGGCTTGCAGATCAAGGTGATGGGCCCGGGCCAGGTCGGCCACCGAGGAGCGATCGCCGCGCACTATCAACAGGTCACCGGGGCTGATCACACCGGGGTGGAGCACCTGCCCTTCGCCCGCCACCTGGACCCCCACCAGTTCCAGGTCCGGATGCGACCCCAGGTCGACCTCGTTCTCGGTGAGCCCGGCGCACGGTGAACCCTTGGTGACCTCCAGGCGGTACACCCGATGGTCTCGCAGGTACTGGCGAGACAAGGTGCGGGCGTGATCGCTGAGGTCGGCCGGGAGAGAGTCCGGGGTCCGCGACGGCAGCAGTCGTTGGCCGAGCAACAGCACCATCACAGTGGTACCCACCACCAGCGGCACCCCCACCAAGGTGAACTCGAAGAACCCGAATGGGCCGACACCCGCCGCATGGGCGGCGTCGCTCACCAGTACGTTCACCGGTGTCCCGGTGAGCGCCAGCATCGAACCGGCATGGGCGCCGAAGGCCAAGGGCATCAGCAGCTGCGAGGTCGGCCGGCCGGTTCGCAGGGCTAGCACCACCACCATCGGCACCAGCGCCGCCACTGCTCCGTTCACGCTGATGAGAGCGGTGAGTATCGATACCAGCCCCATCATGAGCACGATCAGCCGTTGGCGGCTCTCGCCCACCCGCTCGATCACCTGCTGGCCCGCCCAAGCAGTGACCCCGGTGGCGTCGAGGCCCTCGCTCACCACGAACAGGGCGGCGATGAGGATCACTGCTGGGTCTCCGAAGCCGGCCATGGCCTCGTTCACGGTCAAGACACCGGTGCCGTAGAGGGCGAGCGCGGCCCCCACCGCCACCAGTTCCACCGGCAGTCGGTTCCACACGAACAGCACAACGGTGGCCGCGAGGATCAAGAAGGTGGTGGTCATCGGGTCGATGGCCGCCGAGGCTACCGGTCAGTCACCCGCTAGCCCGATCGGGCCCGCCGCTCCTCGAAGAATCCACCCCGTTCCAGCGAACCCATGGCCGCAACCACCGCCGCTGCCAACGGGACGGCCACGAACACGCCCAGAAGGCCGGCGATGGCGCCTCCCGCCACCGAGGCCAGCGCCACCACCAATGGATGCAGAGATGTGGCCTTACCCATGATCACCGGCTGGAGCAGGTTGGTCTCGAGCTGTTGGACCACCAACACCACCGCGATCATGGCCAGTCCCCGACCGAGCCCACCCGAAGCCACCGCCAACAGGGCGGCGAAGGCACCGGCCGCGAAGGCGCCGACGTAGGGGATGAACCCCATGATGAAGGTGAGGACCAGGATGGCGACGGGGAAGGGCACCCCCAGAGCCCAGGCTCCGAGTGCGATCACCGTGGCGTCGACACCAGCCACGATGGCCGCCCCCCGCACGTATCCGGCCAGAGCGTTGAAGGACGCATGACCGGTCGAGTCGAGTAGGGCGGACCCCCGGCCCAGTCGCTGGACCACCCAGTGCCACATCATCGCGCCGTCCTTGAGGAGGAAGAAGGACACGAACAGGCTGAGCAACAAGGTGGTGGCCAGATCCACCGTGGCCGACACCACCGCGACCGCGCCGGTGGCCAGGAAGCGACCCACGTCACCCGAGATCCGGCTGGCGGTGTCACCTCCCTTCGAGTCGGGGCTCAACAGTTCGGCGTCGATGGCGGCTTCGGTTACCCGGTTGTAGCCCCGGTCCAGGGCTCTTCCGATGGTGGGGGCCTCGGCCACGATCGCCGAGAGAGTGGCCCAGACCACAAGTCCCAGCACCACCAGGAGCATCGTCAGGCAGGCGGCGGCGGCCAGGCCCGGGTGGGGTAGTCGGCGCCGGAGAGCCCGGTCGAGGGGAAGGAAGGCGCTGGCGAAGAGCAAGGCCAGAAACATCGGCAACAGGATCACGTCCAGCGTGACCAGGCCCGAGACGATGACCCCGGCGGCCGCGGCCACCACCAGAAAACGCCATGACACCCCGGCCAGTCGGTCCAGCCAGCCCGGCACCACCACGTCGGAGGTCGAGTCGGTCATGTGTCGAGCCTAGGAGTCGGTCCGGTGTCGGGTGGTGTTGGGTGGTGTTGGTTC
>CAUJFC010000207.1 GCA_963169755.1 Actinomycetota bacterium
GCCAGTTCGGTGCGCCAGGGCCCTCGGGCTTCACGGGCCTGTCCCAGTTCGGCGGGGCCGATGGCTTGAGCGAAGGTGAATCGTTCCACCAGGTCCGCTCCCAGGCGGTCCCGGTGGTGATGCCACAGGTCCTCGTTGATCGCCAGTGCCTCTCCGAACAACAGGTCCAACGTCGCCCGATGGGCGGCCTCCCAACCCGGCAGGTCCACATCGACCGCGGTGATGCCGGCCTCGATCAGGGCCGAGTCGACGGCGGCGTCGATGGTGGGGTCGGTACCGGGTAGTCGCAGTCGAGCCGCGGTGAGGCTGGGGGTGACCGCTCCGTCGGTGAGGCGAGGGTCCAACAGGGTGGCGCCCATCGCCACATCGGCGACGGTGCGCGCCAGCACTCCCACGGTGTCAAGAGACGGGGCCAGAGGACGGGTTCCCACCACCGAAACCACCCCGAAGGTGGGTTTGAGCCCCACCACTCCGCAGGCCGCCGCCGGATTGCGGATGGACCCGGCGGTGTCGGTACCCAGTGCCACCTCGGCCCGGCCGGTGGCCACCACCACCGCCGATCCGCTCGAGGATCCGCCTGGTACCCGGCGGGGGTCCACCGGGTTGACCGGGGTGCCGTAGTGGGGGTTGACCCCCGAGGACCCGAAGCACAGTTCGTGCAGGTTCACCTTGCCCACGATCCGGGCGCCGGCCGCCCGGAACCCGGCCAGACACTCGGCGTCAAGCACCGCGGGCTCGTTTTGTTCGGCCACCACCGGGGAGCCGGCGGTGGTGATGACGCCGGCCACGTCGATGCAGTCCTTCACCGCCAACCGGACACCATCGGGACGGGCCCGTGGGTCTCCTTCGGGGTCCAAGATGGTGATGAAGGTGGCGTCTGGGGAGTTCACAGCTCCGTCATCCTGCCAGCCGTCAACGGCGAGGGAACGGTTCAGGAAGGTTGGCCGCGAGGTTGGCCGCGAGGTTGGCGAAGACGACTGGGAAGGCTGACGGTAACGTCGACCCATGATCGTGTTCGTCCACGGAGTACCCGAGACCGCCGCCTACTGGGATCGGCTCCGAGCCGAGATCACCGAGCCGTCGGTGGCCCTGTCGCTACCCGGGTTCGGCTGCCCACGGCCCCAGGGGTTCGGCGCCACCAAGGACGACTACGCCGACTGGTTGGCCGACCAGTTGACCGCGATCGACGAACCGGTGGATCTGGTGGGTCACGACTGGGGGGCCGGCCTCACCTACCGGGTGGTCACCACCCGACCCGACCTGGTGCGGTCGTGGGCGGCCGACGTGGCCGCCATCGTCCATCCCGACCAGCGCTGGCACCAGTTCGCCCGCATCTGGCAGACCCCGGGAGAGGGTGAAGCGTTCATGGCGGCCCAGTTGGCCATGTCGCCCGAGGAACAGGCCCCGGTGTTCGAGGACATGGGCATGTCCCACGACGATGCCGTGGCCACCGTGACCGCCATGGACGAGACCATGGGCGCATGCATCCTGGACCTCTACCGTTCGGCCCTGCCCAACACCCACGCCTCGTGGGGAGCCGACCTTGGGCCGACATCAGCCCCCGGCATGATCATCGACGCCACCGAAGACTCGTTCTCTGACCCAACCATGTCACGCCAGGTGGCCGACCTGTTGGGCGCCGAGGTCGGGGTGCTCGACGGGCTCCGTCACTTCTGGGCGGTCGAGGACCCGGCAAGGGCGGCCGCCCTGCTCGCCTCGTTCTGGAACCGGGTGCGCTGAGGCCTCAGTCGCCCGTGGTCACAGCCCGCAGCAGGGCGTCGGACTGGAGACTGGGGAGCACCGATCCTCCGTCGACCACGATGGTCTGACCGGTGATGTAGGAGGCGGCGTCGCTGGCCAGAAAGGCGATCACCTCGGCCACCTCGGCGGCGGTCCCCATCCGACCGAGCGGGGTACCCGACTCGGCCGCGGCCTTCCAGCGAGGGTTGTCGGCAACGACCTGGGTGAGCGGGGTGCGGATCATGCCGGGGGCCACGGCATTGACCCGCACCATCGGAGACAGTTCGACCGCCGCGGTCTGGGTCAGGTTGAGGACTCCGGCCTTGGCCGCCGAATAGGGGCCCTCACCCCGGGTGGGACGGATACCGGTGAGCGAGGCGTTGTTGACGATCGACCCGCCGCCGGATTCGATGATGACGGGGGCGGCGGCGCGGATGGCATTGAAGGTGCCGGTGAGATTGACGTCGATCATCAGTGCCCACTCCTTGTCGGTGTAGGCGAGCAGAGGTTTGGCCATCCCTGCCCCGGCGTTGTTGACCAGGTCGGTGAGACCCCCGAGTTCAGTGGCGGCCTGGGCCACGGCCCGGTCCACCGCAGCCGAGTCACGCACGTCAGCCACCAGGGCCAGACCACCGACGGCCTCGGCCGTCCGAGCGGCCCCCTCGCCATCGCGGTCGAGTACCGCCACCGCTGCCCCCTCGGCGGCGAACCGCTCGCAGGTGGCGGCCCCGATCCCCGACGCTCCGCCGGTCACCAGGACCCTCCGCCCCGAGAACCGCCCGACAACGCGCCCGGTGGTCTCCCCGGCATCGGGATACTCACTCATGGCCCACCGGCCGTCGCTTCTGATCGGGGTCGATCACCACCACCCGATCATGGGTGAACACCACCGCGATGGATGCCGGGTCGAGGAACTCAGCCTCATCGGCGCGCATGGCCTCGGCCGCCGGATCGGCCAGCATGGCCACGAAGTCGTCCCACGATGCGAACTCCTGAACCGCCACGCCATCCCAGCCCGACCGGTCGCCGGGAAGGGCGGCGTGCTGTTCGTAGCGCACGATCCGCTCGGCCAGTCCGGGGTTGTCGCGGATCAAGGGGCCGTGGACTCTGCGCCAGTGGTCGAGGAACTGCTCACGGCTCAGGTCCGACCGGCGCTTCACGAACGCGAACAGCCGCACCGGGTCGGTCTGGTCGGCGGGGACGGTGAAATCAGTCGCCATCGTCGGGCCCTCAACCGTTGAACCAGTGGCCGGCATTGACGCCGATCATCTGGCCGGTGACCGGCCGGGCCAGAGGTGAGGCGAAGAACACCACGGTCCCGGCGATCTCCTCGGAGGTGGGCAGGTAGCCGAGGCAGGTCTCTGACGCCACCTCGTCGTAGACCTCCTGGAAGGTGATGCCCCGCTTCTCGGCCTGATGATTGAAGTACCACTCCACCGACTCGCCGTAGATGTAACCCGGGTGCACTCCATTGACCCGAATCCCCCGAGGGCCCAGCTCGAGCGCCAGGGTCTTGGTCACCGCCGCCAGCGCCGCCTTGGACGCCACATAGGACCCCCACCGGGGCTGGATGCGCTGCACCGACATGGTGTTGATCATCACCACCCGCCCGTCTCCCGACGCCTCGAGGTGAGGCACGCAGGCCCGGGTGAGTTGCAACGAGCCGAACAGGTTGACATCCATGGTGGTGCGCCAGTCGGCGAAGTCGGCATCCATGAACTGCTTGGCGTCGCCGCCGTGGTAGGCGTTGTTGACCACGATGTCGAGCCGACCGAAGTGCTCGGAGGCGGCGGACGCCGCCCGGGCGCAGGCAGCCTCATCGGCGATGTCGCAAACCACCGGCAGAGCGCGACGGCCGACGGTCTCGACCTCGGTAGCCACTGCCCGCAGCCGGTCTTCGGTGCGACCCAGCAGAACCAGGTCGGCACCTTCTCGCGCGCAGGCCAAGGAGATGTCGCGCCCCATACCGGGTCCGATCCCCGAGACCAGGGCGACCTTTCCTTCCAACAACATGACGACCTCCGAGAGTGATCCGGTCCGGCCTCCACCCGGTGCGGCCAGACGTGGTGGTTGAGTTTGACTTGCAGCTAGCGAGCGAGGTCAGGGGAGATGATGGATGGCCACCGGAGGCCAGGCCGGTCGGCTTCAGGAGGCGAGCAGCGGGAGAACCTCGGCCCCGAACCGCTCGATCTGGTCCACCAGTTCGTCGGCCGAACGGGACCGCAGCCGAACCTGCACCTGATGAACCCCCATGGCGGCGAACTTGCCCAGCACGTGGGCGACCTTGGCGGGCGGGCCAGCCAGGGTCGGCCCACCGAGATCCCAGGTCGGCTCCCCCACGTAGGTAGGGCCGACCAGAGCGCCGACAGTGAACGGCTCGTGACGTCCAGCCGCGGTCCGCCGTTCGGTGAGCTCGGCAATCGTCTCGGCGTCAACCGGCCCCTGAGGTAGCCAGCCGTCGCCTCGCAGAGCGGCCCGACGAAGGGCGGCCGGCGAAGAGCCACCGACCCAGATCGGTGGGCCGTCCTCCTGAACCGGTCGGGGATGCTGGCCCAGGTCGGCCGCCGGCCAGCGAGGTCCGGGAAGGGTCGGGTAATCCTCGGCGAAGGCGGCCCGCAGGGCGTCGATGGACTCGTCGAGCAGTTCGCCCCGACGCTCGAACGGCACCCCCAACAGATCGAACTCCTCGCGCACGTGACCGGCCCCCACCCCCAAGATGACCCGACCGCCCGACACCACGTCAAGGGTCGAGAACGCCTTGGCCACCTGGAGCGGGTGCCGGTAAGCCGGCACGTAGATGTGGCTGAGCAGGTGAACCCGGCTGGTGATCCCGGCCAGCCATCCCAAGGTGGCCACCGTGTCCCACCACTCGGTGCCCATCACCGGTGCCTTCTCGGACGGAATGGCCACGTGATCACAGACCGCCACGTAGGCAAACCCGGCCTCATCGGCGGCTCGGGCGACGCGTGCCAGTTCCTCAGCACCAGCATCGGCCTCCCAAGCTTCGGCGAAGTTGGTGGACTTGGACTGGATCGGTAGCTGCATCCCCACCGCCAGCGTCCCCGAGCCGAACCGCGAGCTCACCGTGACACCTCCACCCCGTCAGCCATCACGGCTGCTGGCAGTTCGACAGCAAGAAGAGGTGACCCGATGCGCCGGGCGGTGCGGTACAGAGTTGGTGGGGCCACGCACCGGAGCGTAGGTCGCCCGTTGCAGCGGTGCGTTCGCCACCTTGTGCCAACTCGGCCGACACGGCCTCGGCGGCTTTCCCTGAACCCCTACCGAGTGGGCGTCCTAGGTCGTGGGCTTGGCGCCGGTGATCGACCAGAAGATGATGCGGGCCATGACGGTGCGCAGGTCGGCCGATCGCACGCCCCAGAACTCGAAGCCAGACCGGTGGGCCGCCACGTGAGCCAACATCGCCACCAGGACCCCGGCGATGGCGTTGGGGTCAACCTCGGGCTGGCCCCGGCCCGCTTGTTGATGCTCGAGGGATGCGGCGGCCAGCGCGTTGTTCAAGTCGTTGAGAAGGCGGGTGCGCACATCGGCGAATCGGGTGTCTCCCTCGTCGGTGGCCAGATCGACAACCCGCAGCACCGGCTGATTCTCGACCCAGAACTCCATCACCTCGCCCGCCAAGGCCTCGGCCGCCTCGTAGCCGGCCCGGCCCTTCCAGTTCTCGACCGCCGCCACCCGGGCGAACCGCTCGACGCCGGCGGTGACCATCTCGTCGGCCAACACCAGGATCGCGGACTCCACGTCGGGGAAGTACTGGTAGAAGGTGGCGGGCGAGGTGCCGGCCTCGCGGGCGATGTCGACCACCTTGAGGTCGCGGTACGAACTGGTCCGCAGCATCTCGGCGGTACAGGTCAAGAGTTTCTGACGGGTGGCCAGACCTCGACGCCCCGGTACTCGCCCGTCGGCGGCCCGCGGCTCGTCCTCCTCCAGAACCTCAACTGACGGGTCGTCAGAAATCACCGGATCACATTAGAAGGTGGAGACGCCAATGACTGGCACCGATCGCACCTGTGACTGGCCTGCGGTGGTATGTCACGGTCGAGCCGACGAACGACCACCACCACGACCAGAGGTGGGATCAGTCCTTCTTGGCGGGAGGCCGGTAACAGCCGGCGATCAGGCCGACGCCACCGGCGACACCCACACCGATGGCGATGGCGAAGGCGGTGAGAGGCTCGAAGGAGAAGGTGAGCTCGAAGGCGTGGTCCAGCGAATGGCGCCCGGGACCCACCGCCGCCAGGAAGGCGGCGAAGACGGCCAGTACAGAGTTGTACTCCCAGCCGTCGATCCCGCTGCGATACCCGTTGTAGCGGTGCACGGTCCAAGCGGCCACGATCATCAGGCTCACGTAGCCGGCGGCCGCCAGAGGGGTGAGGAATCCGACGGCCACCAGGATCCCGCAGCCCAGTTCGGTGGAGGCCGCCAACAGGGCATGGATCTTGCCGTTGGGCTTCATGCCCATGGAGTCGAACCAGGCGGCGGTGCCGGCGATCTTGCCGCCCTGGAAGAACTTCCAGTAGCCGTGGAAAGCCAGCGTGAAGCCCAAGAAGAGGCGCACCACCAAGGTGATGGCGTCGAGTTGGTCGGCTTGTTCGGCCAAGGTGGCGGCCAGGACGGGGGTCATGGGAGTACCTCTGGGATGGTTTCGTTTGTCGATGGTGACCCGATGGTCACCGCAGATCGTCGGTCAGGTACCGGCCTCGTTGGCCAGTTGGTCGCGGAGTTCGAACTTCATGACCTTGCCGCCGGCGTTGAAGGGCAGGGCGTCGACCACCCGCACGATGCGGGGGACCTTGAAGTTGGCCATGTGCTCGCGGGCCCAGGCGATGATCTCGGCGGGGTCGGGGGCGGTTCCGGTGGCCGCCACCACGAAGGCGGCCCCCACCTCACCCAGACGCTCGTCGGGTACCCCCACCACCGCCACCTGGGCGATGTGGGGGTGGGCCAGCAGCAGGTTCTCGATCTCGGCCGGGTAGGCGTTGAACCCACCGGTGATGAACAGATCCTTCTTGCGGTCGGTGATTCGCAGGTAACCCCGGTCGTCCATGACGCCCACGTCTCCGGTGTGCAGCCAACCGTCGGAATCGATGGTCTCAGCGGTGGCCTCGGGGTTCTCGAAATAGCCGGCCATCACGTTGTAGCCCCGCACCACCACCTCGCCGGCCTCCCCCGCCGCCAGGGGCCGGCCGTCGTCGTCGACCACCTGCACCTCGATACCGGGCATGGCCCGACCCGAGGTGGTGGCGATGGTCACGGCGTCGTCGCCCCGGCGGCACATGGTGGCGAACCCACAGGCTTCGGTCAGGCCGTAGGCGGTGATGACGGTGTCGAAGCCGAGATCGGTGTGCATCTGCTCGATCAGGCTCACCGGGACACTGGCCGCCCCGGTGACCGCCAAGCGCAGGCTGGACGAGTCGAGAGCGGCCCGGTCGGGGTGGTTCAGGATCGTCTGGTAGAGGGTGGGGGGCCCAGGGATCATCGAGATGCGCTGGGCGGCGATCAGGCGCATGGCTTCGGGCACGTCGAACACACCCATGGGCACCAGGGTGCAGCCGGTGACCAGCCAGGCCACGATGCCGGCCTTGTAGCCGAAGGAGTGGAAGAACGGGTTGATGGCCAGGTAGCGGTCGTCCTCTGTCAGGCCCACCACGTTGGCCCAGGTGCCCACGGTGCGCAGGACCTGGCTGTGGTTGCAGATGACCCCCTTGGGTCTGCCGGTGGTACCCGAGGTGAACAACAGATCGGCGGTGTCGGTGGGCTCGACCGAGCGACGTCGCTCTTCGACCTGTGCGGCGGTGATACCGGCCTCGGCTCCCGCCGCCAAGAACGCCTCCCAGGTGGTGGTGAGCACCGCTCCCCCGGTTCCGCTGACCTCGGCCCCGCCGTCGGTACCGGCCCCACCGTCGGTACCGTGGCTGGAGCGAAGCACCACGATCTGCTCGAGTCGGCCCAGATCGTGGCCCGCCAGCATGGCCGGGTAGTGGTTGTCGAGAAATCCGTCGACGGTCACCAGGATCCGCGCACCGCTGCGCTCGATGATGTCGGCCGCCTCGGCCCCCTTGTAGCGGGTGTTCAGGGGAACGAGAACCGCGCCGACGCTGTGGAGGCCGAACAGGGCCACGATCCACTCGGCGCAGTTCGGCGCCCAGATCGCCACCCGGTCGCCCCGCTCGATCCCCGCTGCCAGGAAGGCAGCGGCGGCCCGGTCGGTCTCAGCAGCCACCTTGGCCCAGGTCCAGGTGCGGAACCCGCCCGCACCTCCGGCGCCACCGGTGCTGTCGACATCCACGATGGCTTCACGGTCACCCAGCCGGGCGGCCACGTCGACCAGGGCCGCCGGGATGGTGGGCCAACGTAGGTCGGCCCGGGGATCGTCAGTCATGGCCGTCGTCCTCCCACGATCGATCGGTTCTCGGTCAAGAAGTGGTTGCCAGCCAGCCCACTCCTGCCCAGGAACGGAAGCGGCTCGGTCGGCCTCGCGAACCTGGGCAAGAAGCGGTCGGCCAACGACCAGTTCTTGCCCAAGAACGGACAGGGGGCTGGTGAGCTCAAGAACGGACCCCACTCCAAGCAGTCACCAGGTCGTCGACGGTGGTGACGGTGGCCAGCAGGGACAGGGTGTTGTCGATGACGGCGTCGGCGTAATCGACAGGGATGCCGCACACCGCGTCGCGGGGCAGGACCACCTGGTAGCCGTGGTTGACGGCGTCCATGACCAGGTTGGTGACGGCCACGTTCACCGACACCCCGGTGACCACCACGGTGGTGGCCCCGAGGTTGCGTAGGATCGGGTCGAGGTCGGTGCCGGCCATGGGGTTGAGACCGTGCAATCGGGTCAGCACCAGGTCGTCGGGTTCGGGACCGAGCTGGGGTACCACCGCGGCGGCCTCGGATCCGGGCAGCAGGGCCACCGGCGACTTCTTCACCGCCGCGAACAGCCGGGCGTTGGTGTTGGATCCTGCGGCGTCGGCCCGCCGGGCGGCGGTGGCGTGGACCACGCGAACCCCGGCCGGGCGGGCGGCTGCCAGCAGGGTCGCGAGGCGGTCGATCATGGGCCCGGCCGCTTCAGCCAAAGCCGGCAACGCCGAGTGCTCCCCCACCACGCCGTTCTGCACCTCCGAGGTGACGATGACGGTGTGGGCAGGGTCGACGAGCGAAGCGAGGTCGAGGGCCATGACCCATGAGGTTATCTGACGCCCCGTCAGGTCAGTCCTGCTGGGTCTACCGGCCCTACGACCTCAGCGTTTGCCATGAAGCGGTGGCCCGCGCTGTTGGATGGGGCTAGAATCTGACGGACCGTCAGAAACGGGTGAGACTCGGTCGGGGTAACCACCCCACCACACCCAAACCGAAGGGAACCGCCATGGGCGAGCTGCCGAAAGTCATCAGCGTCGACGACCACGTGGTCGAGCCGGCCCACGTCTGGCAGACGTGGCTGCCCGAGAAGTACCGGGCCGATGGTCCCCGCATCGAGCGGCGCGGCATCGGCCACATGAAGCACATCGGCGGTGGTGCCTACGAGCAGACCTTCGACCCCGACGGCCCCCCGGCCGACTGCTGGGTGTTCGGCGACCTCGTCTACATCCACAAGCGCCACGTGGCCGCCGTGGGCTTCAGCCGTGACGAGATGACCATGACGCCCATGACCTACGACGAGATGCGCCCGGGTTGCTACGACCCCAAGGCCCGTATCGCCGATCAGGAGATGAACCACGTCGAGGCCTCGCTCTGCTTCCCCACCTTCCCCCGATTCTGCGGTCAGGCCTTCACCGAACACCCCGACCACGAGATGGGGCTGGCATGCGTGAAGGCCTACAACGACTTCATGGTCGAAGAGTGGTGCGGTGACTCCAACGGAGCACTAATCCCGCTGATCATCGTGCCCCTGTGGGACGCCAAGCTGGCGGCCGAGGAGGTCATGCGCAACGCCGCCCGCGGCGTGCACGCCGTGGCCTTCAGCGAGATCCCCGCCCACCTCGGCCTGCCCTCCATCCACAGCGGCGAGTGGGACCCCTTCTTCGCGGCCTGCGAAGAGACCGACATGAGCATCCACATGCACATCGGATCGTCGTCACGCATGCCCGCTACCTCGCCCGACGCCCCGGTGGCGGTGGCTGCGTCGCTGTCGTTCAACAACTCGATGGCCTCGATGTGTGACTGGCTGTTCAGCGGCAAGCTGGTGCAGTTCCCCAACCTGAAGCTGGCCTACCAAGAGGGCCAGATCGGGTGGATCCCCTACATGCTCGAGCGGGTGGACGACGTGTGGAAGGAGCACCGGGCCTGGGGCGGGGTGAAGGACATCATCCCCGAGCCGCCCAGCACCTACTACTACAGCAACATCTATCCCTGCTTCTTCCGGGACCGTCACGGTCTGACCGCCATCGACATCGTGGGTGAGGACAACATCACCTTCGAGACCGACTACCCCCACACCGACTCGACCTGGCCCGAGACCAAGGCCGTGGCCGAGAAGATGGTGGAAGGTCTCACCGACGAGCAGATCTACAAGATCATGCGGGGCAACGCCATCCGCCTGCTGTCACTCGACGTCGACAAGGACCGATGACCGACCCCATGTCTGCCGCCACCCCCGCTGCCCGCAGCGAGCTGACCACGCTCACCTTCGAGCAGCGGGGTTCGGTGGCCTGGATCCGGCTGAACCGGCCCGACCGCTACCACGCCTTCAACAAGGTGATGTGCGACGAGCTGAGCTGGCTGTGGCGATCGCTTCGCACCGACGACTCGGTTCGGGCCGTGGTGCTGTCGGCCACTGGCGACAAGGCGTTCTGCACCGGTATCGACCGCGACTTCGTGCCGGCCGAGGGCGGCGTGGAGTACGACTTCTCGCCGTTCCACTACGACGACCCAGGCCAGCTCTTGGGCCCCAAGTCCAACGACTTCTGGAAGCCGGTAGTGTGCGCCGTCAACGGAATGGCCTGCGGCGGGGCCTTCTACCTGTTGGGCGAGGTCGACATCCTCATCGCTGCCGATCACGCCACCTTCTTCGATCCCCACGTCACCTACGGCATGCCGGCGGTCTACGAACCGCTGCTCATGCTCCACCGGGGGATGCCCTTCGGTGAGATCCTGCGCATGACCCTGCTGGGCAACCACGAGCGCATGTCAGCCGCCCGGGCGCTGGAGATCGGCCTGGTCAGCGAGGTATGCCCCTCAGCCGAACTGGAGGACCGGGCGACCTGGCTGGCCGAGGTGATCGCGTCGGCCCCGGCCCGCCCCATGCAGGCCACTCTTCGCACCCTTTGGGCCGGCCGCGAGCTGAGCCGCCGTCAGGCCTTGGATCTGGGCAACACCTTCTTGAACCTGGGAATGAACGAGGACGACCTGGCCGAAGGCCAAAAGACGTTCGCCTCGGGCCGGATCGAACACCGCACCCGCTGACCCCACGGTCCTCACGACTGAATCGGACACCGACGGTTGATCGGTCAGTCGGCCGCCAGCAGGCCGTCGTCGTCTTCCACCGAAACCAGCCCGGTATCGAGGTGGTAGAGCAGGCCCACCACGTGGGCGGGATGACCGTCGTAGGCCAGGGTTCCCAGGGCACGCAGGGCATCGACGGTGGCCTGGAGGTTGCCGCCGGTGGCGCGGATGGGGTCCTGGCCCACCAGGTCGACCAGTCGGCCGGCCACCTCCCCCACCAGTTCACCCAGGTGACCGGTCAGGTCGTTGTCTCCCATGGCAGCCAGTACCGCCCCACAGTGGGTATGACCCAGCACCACGACCAGGGGAACCCCGAGCTGACAGGCCCCGAACTCCAGACTGCCCAGAGCCACCCCCGACAGGGATTGGCCGGCAGTACGCACCGTGAGTAGGTCGCCAATACCTTGACCCAGCACCTCTTCGGGCGGAACTCGGGAGTCGACGCAGCCGATGACCACCGCTCGCGGGCTCTGGCCCGCCACCAGTGCCGCCCGCTCCTCCACCGACAGCTTGGTGTCGATCAGCCCGCTGGCCGCGAACCGGGCGTTGCCGCGAATCAGTTCACGCAGGGCTTCGGCGGCCGCCTTGCGGCGCGCCTCTCGGCTGTCATCAACCTCGAGGCTGGGTTCGGATGGCACAGATGCTCCTGAGTGAATCGAAAGATGGGCGCCCCCGGCAGGGCTCGAACCTGCGACCGACCGCTTAGAAGGCGGTTGCTCTATCCAGCTGAGCTACGGAGGCCGGACGACGATGGTAGGCGAGGCTCGGCTATCAGCCTCACACCGGCCCAGGGACGGTCGACTGGGGCTAGCGGGCCCGCGGCCTCTGACAGAGACGCGAGCTCGACGACGGTGGGGTGCATTGCCACCCTCCGTCAAACCTGTTACGGTTTTGTAACGAAGCCGGGCTCCCCCGACAGTCCTGCCCGGTATGGAGGACTCCTCGTGCGTCGACGTTCACTGAGCGTGACCATTTCGGTGGCGGCACTGGCCCTCGGGCTCTCAGCCCCTCAGGTGGCTAACTCAGCCCCGACCCAGAGCCTCGAGAGCCAGCGGGAGCAGGTGCGGGCCGAGCGGGCCCGGGTAGCCGCCCAGATCGACACTTCCAAGGCCTCCCTTGAAGAGATCGACGATGCCCTCCAGTTGATCGAAGAAGACCTTCGCCTCCAAGAAGAGGCCCTCGCCAAGGTTGAGGCTGAGGTGGCTCAGGCCGAGAGCGACATCGCCAATGCCGAGGGGGCGATCAAACGCCTCAACGAGGAGATTCAGCTCCTGCGCCAAGAGATGAGGCGACGGGCGGTGGCCGCCTATGTGAACCCGGCCGCTGACGACGTACTCAGCGTGCTCGAGACCAACGACTTCACATCGGCGGCGGCCCACCGCTTCTACATCGAACTCCGCTCTCAGGGAGACGCCGACGTGGCTGACCGCTTGGAAGGCGCCACGGTCGACATCGAGCACGAGCGCGAGAAGGCCAAGGAGGCTCGGGAGATCGCCGAGGCCAAGCGCAAGGAGCAGGCCGAACGCACCGCCGCGGTCGACACCGCGCGGGCTAACCAGCAGCGCCTCTCGGACAACATGCAGGCCACCCTGGACAGCCAGATCGAGCGCTCACTGGAGCTGGCCGCAACCGACCGAGAACTGTCAGCCAAGATCGCCGAACAACAGGCTGCCTTGGCCGCCCGGCTGGCCGCCGAACGCGCCGCCCGTGAACAGGCGGCCGCACAGGCGCGGCGACAGAGCGGCAGCAGTGGCGGGGCGCCACTTGGTCCGCTCTCGGGCGGTGGAGCGGTCTCCAGCGGCAACCGCGGGGTATCGGTGTGCAGCGTCCCCAACATCTCAGGTGGTGTGAACTGTCAGATCAAGGACCGCGTCCTCGGGATGATCAATGCCGCCCGAGCCGACGGAGTCAACCTTTCTGGCAGCGGGTACCGTGACTCCTCCCGCCAGATCCAGCTCCGCCAGTCCCACTGCGGCTCCAGCTACTACGCCATTTACCAGATGTCAGCCAGCTCTTGCCGCCCCCCCACCGCCAAGCCCGGCTCGTCCCAGCACGAGATAGGCCTAGCCATTGACTTCTCCAACTGCGGACGGGGCAGCGCCTCATACGCCTGGCTGAAAGCCAACGCCGCCAGCCACGGGTTCTACAACTTGCCCAGCGAGTCCTGGCACTGGAGCACCAGCGGTCGCTGACCCTGCGATGCCGATCCGCCCTGGCCGGTTCGGACCGTGCCAGGACCGATTGCTAGGGTTGGCACTCCTTGGTGACCGTAGCTCAGTTGGTCAGAGCGCCGCGTTGTGGTCGCGGATGTCGGGGGTTCGAATCCCCTCGGTCACCCCACTGAGAACGCCGACCCCTCCCCCCGAGGGGTCGGCGTTCTGCATTGCGTCGGTTCCGCTAAGTCGGATCTGGTTGGCAGTGAGGTCGGGACGATGCACTAAAGTCGCTCCGCGCCTCTAGCTCAACGGCAGAGCAATGGACTCTTAATCCACAGGTTGGGGGTTCGAATCCCCCGGGGCGCACACCACCGGAAGCCCCTGCTCACGCAGGGGCTTCCGCCGTTCCCGGGGTCCCTGCGGCGAAGGTGCATCAGCCCCGGTTACGCGGTGGCGGCCCGCGATGCACCTCTCGATGCACCTCCTGATGCCCCTTCCGATGCACCCGCCGTCGGCGTACGCTTGGGATCGGTGGTCGATGGCCTCCACCTCGTCATGGCCGTCCCAAACGTTGTTGTAGCGCCGCGGAGCGCTGGACGAAGGGACGAAGTCCATGGCGAGATCGTTGGCGGAACGGTTCGAGGAGAAGGTCGACAGGGCCAGCGAGCACCACCTGTGGCTCGGAGCCACGAACCCCGATCGCGGGACCGGTCGGCTCAAGGTCGCTGGGCGCAACATGACGGCGCACCGCGTGGCCTGGGAGCTCGAGCACGGCGACACACCGGAGGGTTCGAAGGTGCTGCCGTGTCCTGTCGAGCCGAGGTGCGTTCGGGTGGACCATCTGACCGTCGAGCACACCGCACGTGGCCGGTCAGCGCGGTCGGCTCGAGGTGGTGGCTCGAAACGTGAGGTCAGTCCGGGCACCTGGGAGCTGGCAGCGTCAGCTGGCGTCGGTTCGGACGGTAAGCCCAAGCGGGTGTTTCGCCGTGTGACCGGGACGAAGCAGGAAGCGGCCCGTGCGCTCGCGGAGCTGGTGGCCGAGGTCGGCGACGGTCGGGATGTCCCGGACCGCTCCCAGAAGGGCGTCACGGTGAAGCAGCTGCTCGACGGCTACCTCGATCACCTGCGAGATCACAAGGGCCGCCGCCACTCAACCCTCGTCCGCTACCGAGGGCTCGCCGATCGCAAGATCGCCCCGCTGCTCGGGGACCGGGTCGCGGACCGGGTGTTGCCCGATGACATCGAGCGAGCGCTCGGGGTCATGCGGGCCGAGGGCCAGAGCCAGAGCTCGATCCACCAGGCCTTCACGTTGCTGAACGGCACGTTCAAGTGGGCCTGCCGCAATCGGGTGATCAGCCGGAACCCGATGATCGAAGCCGAGGAGCCGAGGAGCACCTCGTATCGCCGTGAGATCGCCCCGCCGGACATCGAATCGCTCCTGCGGCTGCTCGCCGCGGCGAAGGACGTCGATGTCGAGTTCGGGCTCCTCACCCACCTCGGCGCGGTGACCGGCATGCGCCGTGGCGAGCTGGCCGGTCTGCGCTGGCGCGCTGTCGATCTCGAGGCCGCCCGCCTCCAGGTCGCCACCACCGTGAACGACAGCGGTGGGACCGTCGTGATCACCGACGCCACCAAGACCGGCAGACCTCGCTGGGTGGGCATAGACGCCACCACGGTCGAAATGCTCATGTCCCGTCGTCGAGCGATGGAGAAGCGAGCCGCGGCGTGTGGCACCGTGCTGGTCGATGGCGCGTTCGTCGCCAGTAGGTCCGTCGACGGGTCCGTGCCGGTGCGCCCCGAGCACCTCACCCGCAAGATGCGCCGGCTGCGCCGTCGGCTCGGCATGGACGCCGCCAACTTCGATGCCACGATGCACGCCCTGCGCCACTGGGCGCAGACGACGCTCACCGAGGCCGGGTTCGACTCGCGTCAGATCGCGGATCGGGGTGGCCACACCGAGGCGTTGATGAAGTCGGTCTACATCCACCGCACCGACGAGTCCGAGCAGAAGATGACCTCGCACCTCGGGTCGCTTCTGGACACGCCCCCACGGTCCCAGGAGGGGTGAGCCGACCGGGGGTGTCGCAAATCGGGGACAAGGAATCGCGGTGAGTTCGCGATTTCTGCGCGGTTTTCGAGGCCTAGAGAGGCCTACGTAGGTAACGGGATCATCGCGCCCGTTCGGAGGTCACCATGGCAGCCGAGCAGCTCACCTTCCTGGACCTCGTGCCCGAGGTCACCGGACCGAGGTCGACGCGCCCGCGGACCCGCCGAGCCATAACCGCCGAGCCTGCGATGGCAGCACGATCAACGTCGGGTTCGGGGTCGATCGTGGCGGGAGAGGTGCTGATCGAGCACCGCTACCCGCAGGCGCTCGAGTTCCTGCGCGAGCACGGGTCCGACGCGGTAGCGGTGCTGCACCTCCTCGTCGCCCAGGCCGAGCCGGTCGACGGGCGGCTGGTGGTGGCGGCGAGCACCCGGGGTGTGGCCGAGCGGCTCGGGTTCCTGTCGAAGGACAGCGCCCATCGGCGGCTGCGTCAGCTCCGCCGAGCCGGTGTCCTCGAGGCCCTGCCGTCGACGGGACCGATGGACCCGCCCACCCATGTGGTCCACCTCGACGGCACCGGTATCACCGCCACCCGCCCGTCGGACTGAGGGAGAGACCCGTGACGATCCGGACTCGAGCGCAAGCGTCGCAACGATCGACAGACGAGTGCACGCCGGCGTTCGGGAGGCGGCCGTGACCGCCCGGGTGACCACGCTCAAGGGCCCCGACGCCGGCGCCTACTACGTCGAGGGCCCCGGCCGGTACTACCTCGACGGCGACGAGCCGCCCGGCCAGTGGCTCGGCCGCGGCGCCGCCACGCTCGGTCTCGCCGGGGAGGTGGACGACGACGCCTTCCTGTCGGTGATGGACGGCCGGGACCCGGCAACCGGGGAGCTGTTGGGCACGGGCCACCACGAACGCACCGTCCGAGGCTTCGACGTCACCTGTTCGGCGCCGAAGTCGGTGTCGGTCCTGTTCGCCATCGGAGACGACCGGGTCCGCACCGAGGTCCTCGACGCGCACGACGCAGCCGTCGCCGCGCCGTTCGGGTGGATCCAGGACCACGCCCACTGCCGCTACCGGGTCGACGGCGAGGTGTGGACCGTCGACGCACGCGGCCTGGTCGCCGCCGCGTTCCGCCAGCACACCAGCCGCGCCCATGACCCGCAGATCCACACCCACCTCGTGATCCCGAACCGGGTCATGTCGCCCGATGGCCGGTGGCTGGCGCTCGACGCGCGGACCCTGAAGCACGACCAGCGCACCATTTCAGCGCTCTACGCGGCGGGGCTGCGGGCCGAGCTGACTTCACGGCTCGGTGTTCGCTGGAACGAGGTCGTGAACGGTCAGGCTGAGATGGCCGACGCCCCCGACGAGGTCCTCGACGCCTTCTCCCAGCGCACTCGCCAGATGGCCCGGCGCCTCGATGAGAAGATCGAGCGGTTCGTCGACCAGCTCGACCGGCGTCCCACGCCTCGTGAGCGGTGGCGCATCGAACGCGAAGCCGCCCTCGACAGCCGACCGTCCAAGACCAGCGAGGACGTCCAGTCCCTCCACGAGCACTGGGTCATGCAGCTCGACGCCCTCGGCTGCACCCCCGACCGCTACCTCGACCGGATCGCGGGACGCACCCGTCCGATCGAGGCCGACTCCACCATCGACCGGGACACGGTCGTCGACGCGTTGTCCTCGCTGCGAGACACCCAGTCGGTGTGGCGACCCGCT
The DNA here is from genome assembly GCA_963169755.1 of Actinomycetota bacterium. Classification (GTDB taxonomy): domain Bacteria; phylum Actinomycetota; class Acidimicrobiia; order Acidimicrobiales; family Iamiaceae; genus Aquihabitans. The sequence continues at coordinate 17,125 of CAUJFC010000207.1, forward strand.
GAGATCACCCGCGAGGTCGCCGCCGCCCTGCCCACCCGTCTCGGCGGCACCGCTGCCGAGACGGTCGAACGTGCCCAGCGGCTGGCGTCGCACGTCGAGGACGCGCTCAGCGTCGACATCTCCCGACCGGCACCCGACCACATCCCGCTCCGCTCCGACGGGCGGCCCGTCACCGAAGGAGCCCTCGACCGCATCCTCACCACGCGGACGATCCTCGACGAGGAGGAGCACATCCTCGACCTCACCCGCCGCTGGGCCGCCGAAGGTGGCAGCGATGCCCAGGACCTCGACCCCGATGGTGAGCTGACCGCTGTGCAGAAATACGCGGCGGGTGCTGTCGCAGGAGAGCGACGCCTGGTCCTCTTGGTTGGCCCCGCCGGCACCGGCAAGACCACCGCCATGCGCCCCGCCGTCGCTCGCCTCCACGACGAGGGTCGACCGTGCTTCGGCGTCGCACCCTCAGCCGCGGCAGCCGAGGTGCTGGCGGTCGACACCGGCATTGATGCCGACACCCTCGACAAGCTGCTGATCGAGCATCGCCTCGACCGCCCACCGCTGCACCGCTACGACCTCCCCGCCGGCACCACGGTCATCATCGACGAAGCCGCGATGGTGCCCACCCCGCGGCTGGCCGAGCTGATCGACCTCGCTGACCGCCGCGGGTGGCGGCTCGCCCTGGTCGGTGACCCGATGCAGTTCTCCGCCGTCGGTCGCTCGGGCATGTTCGGTCACCTCGTCGACACTGTCGGCGCGGTAGAGCTCGACCGGGTCCACCGCTTCGACGCGTCCTGGGAACGAGACGCCAGTCTCCGGCTCCGCCGGGGCGACGCCGACGTCGTCGCCCACTACAACAACCACGACCGGTTCCACGGCGGCACCGCCCGCCAGATGGCCACCGCCACCGTCCACGCCTGGCGCTCTGCAATCGAGGCCGGCGACACCGCCGCCATGATGGCCCCCACCCGCGAAGCCGTCGCCGTCCTCAACGAGCTCGCCCAACAGCTCCGGATAGCCGCCGGAGAGATCGACCCGAGGAGCCCGTCGGTGAGGCTCGGCCCGACCCGAGCCCACGTTGGCGACCTGGTCGCCACCCGCCGCAACGACCGGACGCTGCTCACCGACCAAGGACGCATGGTCAAGAACCGCGACCGCTGGACCATCGAAGCCATCCACGCTGACCGGTCGGTCACCCTCGCGGGCACGACCGGACAGGTCACCCTGCCCGCCGACTACGTCGCCACCGACGTCGAGCTGGCCTACGCCGAGACCAGCCACGCCACCCAAGGACGAACCGTCGACCGCTCCTTCCTCTACCTAGACGGCCCGACCGGCACCAGCGGCATCTACGTCCCCCTCACCCGCGGCCGCACCACCAATGAAGCCTTCGTCGTCCTGAACGACGAGCGCACCCCAGCTGAGGTCATCGCGGAATGTGTCGCTCGTACCTGGATCGACCAGCCCGCCAATGCCCTCCGCCTCGACCGCCTGCCCGAGCCGTTGGATCTCGGCAGGGCACCAGGCCACAGCGTGCCGGCGGCCCCGACCGCCAGACCTCGGGCGCCCATACCCACCGACGAGCTGCGAGACCTAGTCCAACGGGCCATCCGCCAACAGGCCGCCGCCGAAAAGCACCAGGCCGCCCTCGACGCCCACAAGCAAGAACTCTCGAACCTCGCCCGCTGGGCACGCGAGGCCGACCGTGAGTACCGCAGCACCGAGAAGCAACTTGCAGATGCGAAACGGACCATCGCCGAGCACGACCGGCTGCTCCACCGCCGCCAACACCGAACAGACATCCGCCAAGCCAGACAGGAAGTCGTCGAGCTACCTGGCAGGCTCCACGAACTCAACCAGGAGCTCACCGACCTCGTGTCTCGGCACGCCGCCGAGAAGAAGGCACAACACCGAACGATCACCGCCGCCACTGCCCGGCCCGAGGACCGTGCCATCGGCCAGACCGAGGCTGTCCTGGCGAACGACGCTCGGGTCCGAGGCGAACAGATCGCCGCCGAACCCGACCCCCGATACCTCGAACACCTCGGCGCCGTCCCCGACAACCCCGACGCCCGAGAACGATGGCTGGAAGCTGCGGGCCGAGTCGCCCAGCACCACGCCCTCTGGGGCGAGCCCACCAGTGCGACCTTCGTCGGCCACATGCCCACCTTCAACAACGACGACTACGACTACGACCACACCTTCTACGCCGCCAACCAAGCCATCCACCACCTGGATCGCACGGTCGGCGTCCCTCACCCAGTCCAGAAGCGAGAGGCTCCGGGCCTGGCGCTGTGACGATGCTCGGCGACCTGGCCGACCGGCGGAC
>CAUJFC010000208.1 GCA_963169755.1 Actinomycetota bacterium
GGGGGTGTCCAGCACCATTCTGGAGGCCGACAGTCAGGTGGGCGGCATCTCACGAACCGCCCAACGAGACGGGTGGCGCTTCGACATCGGCGGCCACCGCTTCTTCACCAAAGTTCAACCGGTGGAGGACCTCTGGCACGAGATCCTCCCCGACGAGGACTTCCTGATGCGGCCCCGCAAGAGCCGGATCTTCTACGAGGGCAAGTACTACGACTACCCGATCAAGGCCGCCAACGCCCTGAAAAACCTCGGCCCGCTGGAGGCGGTGAGATGCGTCGGGTCCTATGCCGCCGCTCAGATCCGTCCGCCCAAGGACCAGACCAACTACGAAGGCTGGCTGGTGGCCCGCTTCGGGTGGCGCCTCTACCGCACCTTCTTCAAGACCTACACCGAGAAGCTGTGGGGTGTACCGGTGAGCGATATGCCCGCCGATTGGGCTGCCCAACGGGTGAAGGGTCTGTCACTGGGCAACGCCATAGTCAACGCCCTCACCCCGAAGCGGAACCAGAAAGAGATCACCTCGCTCATCGAGGAGTTCCAGTACCCCAAGTACGGCCCAGGGATGATGTGGGAGGTGTGTCAGGAGAAGGTCGAGGCGGCCGGCAGCCAGGTACTGACCGAGACCACCGTCACCAGAGTCTCCCACTCGAACGGCCGGGCCACCTCGGTGACCGCCCAGGGACCCTCGGGCGTCACATACGAGTACGAGTGCACCGAGGTGATCTCGTCCATGCCGATCTCCGAACTGCTGGAGGCCATGGATCCACCGGTACCAGAGAAGGTCAAGGCAGCCGCCGCCGACCTCCGTTACCGCGACTACCTGATCGTGGCGCTGGTGCTTCCCGAACATCTGGTCACCTTCGACGACAACTGGATCTACATCCACGACCCGAAGGTGCGCACCATGCGGATCCAGAACTTCGGTTCGTGGTCTCCCTACATGGTCAAGCCCGGGTTCAACACGCTGGGCTTGGAATACACGGTGTGGGAGGGAGACGACGAGTGGTCCTCCCCCGACGAGGTACTGATCGAACGGGCCAAGGCCGAACTCGAACACCTGGGCCTGGCCCGGGCCGGCGAGGTCCACGAGGGCTACGTGGTCCGCCAGGCCAAGGCCTACCCGATCTATGACGACCGCTATCGGGCCAATGTCGACGTCCTACGGGCCTGGCTCCGTGAGAATGCCGCCAACGTCCATCCGGTGGGCCGCAACGGGATGTTCCGCTACAACAATCAGGACCACTCGATGTTCACCGCCATGTTGACGGTCGAGAACATCCTCACCGGCTCCACCCATGACGTGTGGGAGGTGAACGTGGAAGAGGAGTACCACGAGGAGAAGGCCCCCTCCGCTCCCGTTCAACGTCCAGCCGGCAGCCACGGCACGGGCCGCGACGCCCCGGTGATCAGCCGGGAGACGATCGAGAAGCATCACCCGCCGGTCGGCTGATCAAGGTGGCGGCCGCCACGATCAGCAACGGTACGACCGGAACTTTGAACCGGCTGTCACCGAAGAACAGCAGCGGAACCAGTGCCGTCATCACCGCGCTGCCCACCCAGAAGAGGTCCTCGGGCCGCCTTCGGCGGAGAAGAGCAGCCGACCCGGCCAGTCCTGCTGCGGCCACCGTCCAGTAGGCGACGTCGGCAATCCGCGCCAGGCTCGCTTCTCTGTCGGCTCCCAGGAAAGGGTCCAGTCGGTACGACTGAACAGCGAGCAATCCGTCGTGGTCACCGTCTCGTACCCACATGAACCAGAACCGACGCCAGGTCAGCCAGAACTCGCGAGTGGGATCGGCGGAGATGGCATCGATGGCGCGGCGGGTCTTCTCACGGTCGGCGCCCACCTCGGCGGGGGGACCATCGAGGAAGCGGTGATCGGTGGCGCACCACGGGTCGGCCGAGAAGGCACCAGTGGCGTTGGGTGAATGGCCGATGCACAAGTTGTCACCGGTGTTGGTTGACAGCAGTACGAACGTGTCCATTCGGATCAGGTTGCGAACCGACCAAGGCACCATGCACACCGCCACTCCCACCAAGAGTGCGGCCGCCGGCCTCAGCAACGTTGACGCCCCAGACGACCTCTGACGAGTCGACAACCACCACGCCATGATGACCACCGGCACCACCGCCAGAGAGATGGGTCTGACCATCACCGCCATCCCGAGCAGAATCCCCGACGCCAGGGCCCGGCGAAGGGTCAGATCCTCGGGCCACTGCTCCCCCAGTACCGCCACGGCGAAGGCCAGAAACAATGCGATGTAGAGGGTCTCACCGAGTATCGCCCCGGAATGGAAGATCAGATTCGGGTAGACGGCCAAGGCGATAGCCGCCACCATGGCAGCCCCCGCTCCAGCCAGCCGGCGAGCCACCATCGCCCCCATCACCACCGATGCCGCCCCCAGTACCGCCTGCACCAGGCCGATCAGAAGCGGTAGATCCGAACTGAACGGCTGGCCCACCCACGCCACGATTCCCAGGAACCACGGGTACCCGGGCGGGTAGTAGGCAGTAGGAAAACCCGACCAGGGCTCGATGAATCCGTGACCATCGGCGATCGCCCTCGCGTACCCGAGATACCGCGCCGGGTCCACCATCCCGGTCGGCTCCCGCGTGACCCAGAGCACCCAGAGAACTCGGAGCCCCAGCCCCACCGTCGCCGCCACCGCCACGACCGGCCGCAGCGCCCGGTCGGCGCGACTCATGGAAGTCGTCGGCGCAACCGGCGCAACCGCTGCTTCACACCCCAGGCGGTCACCAGCGTCAACGACTCGACCATGATCGCCGCCGACATCTTGGAGTCACCGTACGCCCTGTCGGTGAAGATGATCGGCACCTCGGCCATGGTGAAGTTGTTGTGGGCCAGTCGTCGAGCCAACTCGCTCATGAATGCGTAGCCGCTCGAGCGGGTGTCCTCGGGGTGGATCGCCGCCAGGGCCGGCGCCCGGTAGGCCCGGAACCCCGAGGTTATGTCTCTCACGCCCAGCTCGAGGACGGCCGCCGTGTACCGGTTTCCGTAGCGGCTGAGGAGTCGTCGCTGAACCGGCCAGTTGGGCGTGGCGCCGCCTGGGACGTAGCGACTTCCGATCACACAGTCCACCGGATCGGTGGGATCATCCAGACGACCAACCAGGGCCGGAATGGCGGCCGGGTCATGCGACAGATCGCAATCCATCTGCACGATGACATCGACGTCGTGCTGAAACGCCCAGACGAACCCCTCGCGGTAGGCGGCGCCCAGGCCTTGCTTTCCGGGACGGTGAAGAACCGTCACCCCTCCGATCTCGGCACCGATCTTCTCAGCCAACTCACCCGTACCGTCAGGGCTGTTGTCGTCGAGAACCAGCACCTGGGCGTCAGGCATTGCGTTGCGCACCGAGCGGAGAAGATGCTCGATGTTGCCAGCTTCCTGGTAAGTGGGGACTACGACCAGAACGCGCACCCGGCAACGATACCGGTCGCCTGACCCGTCATGAGCCGATCGTGAACCACCGAGATGTCGAGGCTGGGTGACCGTTACCTACACTCTCCTCGTGCCGCAGGTACGCCGATGCTGGTGGTGGGCGGTGGTACTGCTGCTGACCGTCGCCCCGGTGCTGTCCAGCCTCGCTCACGCTCTCGGACAGCCGTGGTATCCGGAAAGCGACGATGCCACCATCGTGCTGCTGAGTGGCGACTCCCTCAGCAGCGACCCGCCGCTGGTGGGCATGGTGTCCACGGCCGGGGCGAACCTGGCCAACCCGGAGCTCCACCATCCAGGTCCTATCGAGTTCTATCTGCTGGCGCCGTTCACCTCTGGACCGCTTGGTCCGTCCACCGGCTCACTACTGGCCACGGCCGCGGTGACTCTCATCTCAGCCGCCGGAACCGTCTATGCGCTGGGCCGCGCCTGGGGTCACATCGGAGCGGGACTCGGGGCGATTGGAGTCGCTGCGGTTTTGTGGGGAATGGGCGCGGATGCCCCGTTGTCGGTGTGGAACCCCCACATCGTGGCCATGCCTTTCACCTGCTTTCTGGCTTGCGCCCTGGCGGTGGCCAGCGGACACCGTCCGATGCTGGTCGGCTTGGTGATCAGCGGCTCGTTCGTGGCCCAGACCCACCTCAGCTATCTGGGCCTGGTGGGCGTGATCGGGCTCTGGGTGCTGGCCATCAGTATCTGGACGGCACGGCGCAGCGGCGAGCGCGGTCTGAGGCCCCTGCTGTTGGCGTCAGCGGTCGGCCTGCTCCTCTGGCTACCCCCATTGCTTCAGCAGGTCGGTGGCGACCCCGGAAACGGCACCCAGATCATCCGGGCCCTACGCGGCCCGGGCTCTGCAACCGTGGGGTCAGCCGGTCTCGATTGGCTGTCACAAACGATCGGGATACCAGGAGTAGGGGTTAGACCCAGCCGAGACCTGGTGGTTGTCCCAACCTCGTTCAGGCTCAGCTCCGGGGTTCTGCTGGCAGCACCCACTCTGGCGCTCATCGGTCTGGCGGGACTGGCCAGGCGTCGGCGAGACCTGTTGGCCCCGGTGTCCACCGCGGCCATCGCGCTGGGGGCCGCGGCCTTCACAGCTACCCGGATCCCGGTGGCCGACGGAATCGTCTACCGCTACTACGGCCTGTGGATGGTGCCTATCGCCGTACTCGTGTGGACAGTCATCGGATGGACCGGGCTGAGCCTCCTCCCTCCCTGGGCCAGTTCGAGACCGTCAAGTGGTCCGGGCCGCTCCGCATGGACCAACAACGTCGGGTTGGTCACGATCCTGGTGCTGGTGGCCATGGCGCCCCGCCCCGGCCCCTGGGAGCCATGGGAGGCTCAACGGGTGGTGGCCCACGATCTGGCTGAAGCGGTAGATGACCTCGATGATCTCGGCTCGGTGGTGGTTCGGTTCAGAGGAGCCACCGCCTATCTGTCGACCGGCTCGGCGGTGGTGGTGGCAGCCAGCCGCCGAGCCGAACTAGTCTACGTGGACCCGGGTGCTCCCACCCCGGTGTTTCCCTGGCGCAATTTCCGTCGCTACCGCGACCAGCCGGTGAGCGACGAGCTGTGGGTGGTCAGCGGTCCACCTGTCGATGTTCCAGCGGAAGCGGTAGAGGTTGCGACCACTTCGACCCTCGCCGACAGCCAACGGCAAGCACTGGCCGCCCGACGCGCCCGGGTACTGCGCACCATTGGCGAGAGCGGTGTTCTCGCGGGCCCCGAGCAACCGGCCTCCGAGGACGAGGCCCGGCTGGTCGAGGCTGCCGTGGCCAGTCCGCCCACCGCCCTCGACGACGGAACCCTGGCCAACCTGGCGCTACGGCAGCTGGTGACCGTTCCAGGCGTCCGCCCCGACGAGTTGTTCACCCTGGCCCGCCTTCAGATCATGGAAACCGAAGAGCAGGTCCGGGTGTATCGGGTTCGCCGCTGAGGCCTACCGTTCGTGACCAGCTCAGCGGGTGGGCAGATCGCAGCGGCGGTACAGCTCGAACCACGGTCGACCGTCGCGGTCCCCGTAGGAACCGGCCAGGCAGAAGCGGTCGCGGACCACCTGATTGGGAGCGTCAGAGCCTGGCTGGCGGGAGGCATTGGGCTCATCCCAGTTGGACCAGACGTTGGACAGAATCAGCCAGTCGGCCGACGCCACCTCATCTGCCAACCCTGAATCGTCCCGATTGGCGATGCCCGGATCCATCTCTATGTAGCGAGTGGCCGGCACCAGGTCGGGGAAGAGGAAGTAGAAGAAGGCGTCCGAATAGGGAGTGAACCGAAAGTCGACCGGTCCCACCAACAGGCGCTCGCCCGGCTGCGACCACTCGCCCAGATCGGCAGCCAACTGGTTGGCCGCTGCCGCCGCGTCGGCCGAGCCGTAGTAGAAGTTTCGGCCCCGGTGGCTGACCGGATAGCCGAACACGTTGCGGCCGAAGCTCTGGCCCACCAGGTCTACGTAGGTACGCACCGTGTAGTGGGGAATCAGCCCCCCTATCACCACCACCACCGGGCTCACCGCTACCGCGAAACGACGCCAGGACCCGGGAGGCCACCGACGCGGCAGCAGCTCGTGAACTGCTACCGGTACCAGGGCCAACGGAATGCAACTGACCCAGGCGAAGTGGGCGGTGTCGGGCCGCTGCATGGCCTGGGTGAGCATGCCCACCCCCAGCAGGCCCACCGCCCGCAGCAGCCGAGCCCGCCCGACGGTGGGATCTTGTCGACAGGACCAGATGCCCACCGCCGCTACGAACAACGCGCTGACCGGTACCAGCACGAACCAGAGGACAACCTGCTGAGCCGAGCTGGGTGCGGGCAGCGCCCAACCCAGGGTTCGCAACCCGGCCGCCTTTTGAAGGAACCCATCCAGTTCGTTCCACGACGGGGGTACCGGCAGTGAGCGACCGGGCCTGAGACGGAACACGGGCTCCATGAACATTCCCTGGAACACCACCCCAGGCCCTGCCATGAGCACGTGAACGAGAAGCGGCGAGCCGCCGAGTATCAACCCCGACACCAGCGGGCGCCACCGCCCATTGGTCAACGGGAGTACCGAAGCTCCCAGCCCCAGTCCCACCGCCACCACCAGATCCGGGCGATAGAGCAGTGCCAATCCTCCCAACAAGCCGGCCAGTGCCAGTCGTCGAGGAGACGGATCACTCCGACCTGCAGCCGCGATGACTGCCCACAGGGCCAACGCCACCGCGCCGTTCCAGGCCAGGGCCGTGAGGCCGATTGGGGGCACCACAATCACCAGTGAGGCCAGAGCCGCCACCGTTGCCGTCCGCCGACCCCAGGGACGGGCCACAGCCCACACTCCGAACACGATGCCAGCGTGTTGCGCCAGGCCGACCCAGCGTTCGGCCGCCAGCGAAACTCCCACCACCTTGTACACCGCAGCCAGGACCCACAGACTCCCTGGTCCATAGAGGTGCAGGAAGTCTCGGTTCGGTACCGCTCCCCGCAGGACCTCCTGCGGAAAGGCGAGCATGAACCCTTCCTCCATCGGAGGCCCCTGGTAGCGCAACAGTCCTCGCAGCGGCAGAGCCAGAGCCAGAGCCACCAGCCCCAACGACACCAGATCGGCGGGTGCCAGCCGCCAGCGTTGCGGACCTCGCTCGGGACCGCTCATCACCGGAGCCTCCGACCTCGCGCTGATCGCTCGGTTCATCTCGTCATCGCCACGGTTCACGACCGAACCGCCCGGCGCCCCGAGAACTGTCGTCCCAGCCACTCCACCGTCACCGCTGCCAGAACCAGGACAGCCACGTCGAGAGGGGTTCGGAAGCGGTTCCCTCCGTAGGCGTAGAGCGCGCTGATCGACACCGTGGCGGCCAAGCCCACGAAGGGCAGGATGGTCACAGAGCGTCGGCGGAGAATCACCACAGCCGGCATCGACAAAGCCAGTGCCGCCCACCAAGCCCACACCCCGGCGATGCTCACCCGCTCGGACTTTCCGTCGATCTTGTCGAACGCGGCGTTCTGGAACGGTGCGTAGAGGTTCCACGCCCGCCCCAGCCGAGCCGCCAGGACAACCGGCAACCGATCCAGATGCTCTCGGGCGTAGCTTCGCCCCTGATCCCCCCAGAACGCTGCCCGCTGAGCAGCGTCGCCGGGAGGCTCGCCTCCTATCTGCGCTCTGATCTGGTCCTGCCATGGGTAGAACCAGAACCCGAGGAAGCGACCCTCATCCGCGGTGCCATAGGCATACGGGTTGTTGGCGTAGACCAGCACCTCATCGCTGTTGGTCGACAGCGGCACCGGCATCTCGAAGCGCAAACTGTTGCGAACCGCCCACGGTGCCAGCACCAGGACGCAGGCCACTCCGGCGGCAGCCAGATTCACCAGATTGCGCCGGTGGTTGCGGTCGCCCGTCAACATCATCGGTGCCACCAGAACCACTGACATGATGATGGCCTCACCTCGGGTGAGTGCCGCCAGTCCCAGCCACAGGCCGGTGGCCACCGCCCAGCCGAGGCCGCGCCGGTGGCGCCACCGAATGGCACACCAGACCGTGACCGTCACCGTGAAGGTGAACAGACCTTCCGGCCAGAGCTGCCCGTCGATGGACCACAGCGGCGGATAGGCAGCCGCCAGGATCGCCGCCGTCAGTCCGATCCGGGTGCCACTTTCTCCCCGACCCCCGACCTCACGTCCCAGGACCCCAATGGCTGCCACCGCCAGTGCCCCGGCCACCACCGACATGACCTTGTGGGCCAGAAAGCTCTTGAACCCCAGTACCGAAGCCAAGGCCAGCCAGATTGTGAACAAAGGCGGATGGATCGCCACCGGTTCGAGTCGGCCGTTCTCCATCCACAAGAACGGGTCGGAGAAGCCCTTTCCCTCAACCAGGAAGTTGGCCTGGAGGTGGTAGTAGAGCGGATCGCCCCCGTTGGGATCCCGGGCGGCAATCGAGGTGAGCAGGCTCAAACGGAAAGCGAACGCCACCAGGGTCACCACCGTCAGCCACCGCAGGAATCGGCGCGTGGCCGGAGTCAGGGCCGCGGTGCGAGCCGAGAGGGTGCCGCTCACAGACCCACCAGTTCCTGAGACGATTCGAAGACTGCGGTGGCCTGGCCGATGACCAGCATCCGCGCCAGCTTGTCGAATGGAGCACCGGTGACGCGCGGATCGTTCAGACCGATCCAGATGCTCACGGGTATGCCATCGGCCACCTCGCCCAGACCCCTGGTGCGCAGTTCATCCATGACCTCTCGCTGGAGCATCCGGTACTCAGCCCGCTCCGCAGCGGATCGGTGGTCGTCATAGGCCAGCTCACGGGCCCCGGGCATCGTCCGGGCCAGTGCGATCTTGTCGTCTCCGCTGACCACGGTGATCACCCGGTCGTACTGACCCGTGGTCAGCACCCGGTGAGGTTCAACCGGTGCAGACCGAGCCGGGGCCGCCCCCACTCGGAAACCCCGTCGCTCCAGTTCGGCCATGAGACCGAACCCGTTGCCGCCGAGGGCATCGGGGTCCACCCAGGTCATGAGATAGGTGTCCGATGGATCCAGGGCAGCTTCCACCTCGGGTGCCAGGGCTTCCACCGTTCGGGAGTAACGCATGTCGGGAGGCTGAACACCGGTGGCAGTCCATGTAAATGAGACGGTGCTCAACACCAGAACCGCCAAGGCGGCCACTACCGGGGCACGCTCATCGGCCCACCGGGGGCGGCGGGCCGACAGCTCGACCCACCATCCCCAGATGGTGGACACGGTGATCATCGCCGTCAGCACCCAGAACCATTCGACCAGGTAGAGGAAACGGGTCGAATCGAGCCGGACCGCCCAGTACCACGCGCACACCACGAGCCCGGCCAGGACCAGGTCGAGTCTCACCAGGGAACCGAGGCGGCGCCGCCAGGCAACCAGCAACGACCCCGCCCACGCCATCAACAGGACCAGTCCCGGGACAACCGAACCCGAGATCCGCCGGGTGCCCAACAGCCAGTTTCCGACCGGGTCCAGCTGTGTCAGCCAGATTCTGGTGCCGGCGCGGACACCGATCACCTCTGTGGTCTGGGCCCGGTAGGTGTCGAGCAGGATCGAGAAGTTCCCCGGGTCATGTCGCAGTTGATCGATCACTGGAGGGATCCACACGATCACCCCCACCAGGACGGCAACCACCACCCAGCCCACCGAGCTCGCGCCCGACGCGGCCGGGGACGAGCCCCCGCCAGAGGCCGGAAGTATCCGATTCCCCAGCAGAGCCAGGATCATCGCTCCTCCCACGCCGGCCACCACCGCGGGGGCATAGCCGACATGGCATTGGACACAGAATGATCCGACGGCGACGGCCACCGGCAGCATCGACCATCGACCCGATGACACCGCCCATGCCGCCACTACGAACAGCAGGAACGGGAGCAGTGGAACATAGGGATTCCACGGCTGAGTCAGGGCGACCGCCCCGTAGGAACGCATCAGGACCGCGCCCACCACTGCAACCGCCAGCGCCGCTGCCCATCCCTGAGTCCGTCTGACCAGCGCGGCGGCTGCGGCGTAGGCCCCCACCACCAACGTCGCCACGCTGGCCTGGTAGGCCCAGGAGCTGCGGCCCAGCAGCCACCACAGAGGCCAAGTGGCCCAGAACATCGCTGGGCCAGGGTGATTACCCTGCCGCTCGAAGGTCCCGATGCGGCCAGCCGGCCCCACCAGGGGTGGGTCGCTCCAGAAGCTGAACTGGCGCAACATCGCCTGAGCCAAGTCGCCGATCGGGTACCAGGTGACCTGCCCCAGGCTGACCACCGCCACCGCCATCGGGAACGCCCCCACCACCAGCGCTCCAACCAGGGTCGGGCCCCGGTGCCCTCGAACCCACGAACCGATCATTTCGGTCAGAGAGCGATCTGATGTCGCGGCGACGCCGCGACGGAGCCGGGACTCCACCAGCCGGTACGAAGCTTCGGTCAAAGCGGCGCTGACCCCCACTCCCACCACCACCCGCAGGATCACCGGAGTGTCACCGATGTGTCGGGCCACCGTGAGGAACACGGGAACGTGCCACAGGTACAGGCTGTAACTGCGATCACCCAACCAGGCCAACGGCTGCCAGCCCGCCCCTCGACCGAGCGGACCCTGGGCATCGAGGAGCACCGAGGCGACGATGGTCAGCGACGCCAGAGCCACCGCGGTGAGCCCGAACCCGCGGTACATCCGGACATCGCCGGTCTCTGAGAACAGGCTGGCCTCCGCCAGCACTCCGAGCCCGACCAGGGCCGGAACTCTCAACCACCGCCCTGACCGCACGTACCCCCAATGCTGAGCCATGGCCAGAGCACAGCCCGCCAGCACCACGTCGATTCTGGTATCGGTTCGGATGTAGAGCGGTAGGTAGTGGGCTTGATCGGTCCACATATTGGCCCGGTGGAGTGCCACCAGACCCATCGTCGCCCCTACCAGCGTGATCTGCGCCGACCGGGGAACCCGGAGGGCTGCCAGCGCCAGCAGGATCAGCGGCCACACCAGATAGAACTGGGCCTCGATGGCGAGGGACCAGGTGTGGGACAACTCGGCGGGAAACGGCCACCCCCAAGCCTGGGCAAAGTTGGATACGTACCCCAGGGTCGAGGCCAACGCCCTTGTCAGCTCGGCCGGCCGGAGCTGGTCGGCACCAGGGCCAACCCGCCCGGTTCCCACCAGCAGACCGGCGACGCCGACCCCACAGGCCGCCAGTGCCGGGACCAGCCGACGAATCCGCCGATCCCAGAACCCGGCCAGCGAGATTCCCCCTGTCGAATGCATCTCGGTCAGCAACAACGACGTGATGAGGTAGCCGCTCAGCACGAAGAACAAGTCGACACCGACGAATCCGCCGGGCAGGAGACGGGGACCCCACCCGGCGGTCAGGTAGCTGGCGTGATAGATGACCACCAGGGTCACCGCCACGCCTCGGATTCCGTCCAGGCGACGGACCCGGGAGTGGGAGTCCACTCCCCTCAGCGTCCCCGCAGGCGGATTCGGGCCAGGATCCACAGCGCCGCCACTCCGTCGGTCCACTGGATCTTCTTGCCTTCCTCACGACCCCGGGCGCGATAGGAGATCGGAACCTCGAAGATCCGTTCGCGTCGAGCCAGCAACTTGCCGGTCAGTTCTGCCTCGATGCCGAACCCGTTGGCTTGGAGGTCGAGCGCCCGCCATGTGGCGGTGGGAGCCACCTTCAGGCAGGTCTCGATGTCGGTCAGCCAGGCGTCGAAGAGGAACGACGCCCACAGAGCCAGCATCTTGTTTCCCAGAACGAACCAGAACGAGTACGCCGCATGCCCACCGTAGGACCTTGCCCCGTAGACCACGCGGGCGTCACCGTCGAGGATGGGCCGTAACAGAGCGGGGAAATCTGACGGGTCGTACTCCAAGTCGGCATCGAGCACGGTCAAGAGCGGGTGACTGGCTTCGGCGATACCTCGACGCAAGGCCCGGCCCTTGCCCTGGTTGGGGCTCTGAACCAGCAGTCGCACCCGACCACTGTCCACCAGGTCGGTGATGGTGTCCGTACAGCCGTCGGATGATCCGTCATCGACCACCAGAACCTCGGTCGGGATCGGCATCTCGACCGCCAGCAACCGATCGAGTGCGGTTCGGAGGGTCTCGCGCTCGTTGTACACCGGCATCACGATGGTGAGGCCGGGAGATTCGGTGAGGTCTGCGGCAGCCACTGCTCTTCCTCTCAGTAGGGCCAGGTGCTGGGATCGTGCCCCAGATACCGGGTCAGACCGCCGAGTTTGGCCACGATCAGCACCTTGATCACGACGTTTCGCGCGAACCACGGAAGCTGGGCCATCTGTGAGAAACAGTTGCGCAGACGACTCGCTGGCCTTTCCCGTCGATAGTGGGTCATCGACTCGGACCGGCCCAGATAGCGGAACTGGGAACTCCAAAACAGCGCTGTCACCAAGGCCGCGGTGACCCCTACCGACGAGAACGAATCGTGAATCAGCAGATCACCACCCGGCTTGACCCGATCACCCCAGCTACGGATGTCAGCCAGCGCCGGCCTGTAGCGGTGGGCGCCATCGATGTAGAGCAGGTCCAGTTGGCCGTCTACATCACCGAGAGCGGCATCTGAGAACTTGCGGACGTGGCGGACCCGTTCGGCAACGCCCGCCCTGGCCAGGTTGGCCATGAACACCTCGTGGTCATCAGCGGCCTCGGCCTCGAACCCTGAGATCTCTTGAGGCCCCCGATCGTTGCCGGCATGGGGATCGATGGCCACCAGCTCCACCCCGGGCGCCGCCGCCGACGCCAGCACGATCATGGACCGTCCCCGGAACGAGCCGATCTCGACCACGGTTCCGCCGGCAGGCACCGACTGGGCGCAATCCCACAGGAGGCGGGCTTGCCCCGGGGTCATCCAACCTTCTACATCGGCCACCACCTGCTCTACCTCGACGAAGGTGGCGGCTGGAGTGGGAGACATGTCGGGGGCCTCGGTTGTCTGGATCAGTGAGCGCCCGTCATTACCGGAGCGGACCTCCGCCCGGCACTAGGGTGCTCGGAGACGGCGCGCCCGGCCACGGGCCGAAGGGCAGCGTACCCCACCGGCCATCAGGGTCGCGATCCCCCCGAAGTAGCCGAAGACCCTCCCGACGAGCATGCAGTGACCCAACCCAGCGACTCCGTGACCAAGATCGGCGACCTGGCCGCTGAGGCTGGAATCCGTCGCATCCACATGCTCGCCTGGCGTGACCTCGATGACGTCGAAGCCGGTGGATCAGAAGTCCACGCCGCCGAGATCGCCCGCCACTGGGCCCAGGCCGGCCTCGACGTCTCGATGCGCACCTCCTATGCCCAGGGACACCCGCCGCGGGTGCACCGCGACGGCTACGAAGTGGTTCGCAAGGCCGGCCGGTACCTGGTGTTTCCCCGGGCCGTGCTCTCAGAGGTCGTGCACCGAAACGGCCCCCGGGACGCTCTGATCGAGATCTGGAACGGGATGCCGTTCTTCTCGCCTCTTTGGGCCCGAGGGCCGCGGCTGGTGTTCTTGCACCACGTCCATGCCGAGATGTGGAAGATGGTGCTCCCCCCCAACCTGGCCCGTCTGGGAAACCTGCTGGAGAGCAGGATTGCGCCCCCCATCTACCACCAGTCGAGAATGGTGACGTTGTCGCCTTCGTCCAAGGCCGAGATGTTGGAACTCGGATTCCGAGACGACCGGGTGGACGTGGTGCCGCCCGGCCTCGACCCCCGATTCTCACCGGGTGGTTCACGCTCCCCCCATCCGTTGGTCGTGGGGGTGGGGCGTCTGATGCCGGTCAAGCGGTTCGATCGACTCATCCGGGCGGTTGCCCGTGCCCGCCACTCCGTTCCCGAGCTAACCCTCACCCTGGTGGGAACCGGTGTGGAGAAAGAGGCTCTCGATGAAGTCGTGGCCGAACTGGGAGCCCAGGAGTACGTGACCTTCGCTGGCCGGGTCGGAGATGAGGAGTTGGTCGACATCTACCGCTCCGCCTGGCTGGTGGCATCCACCTCGGTTCGCGAAGGCTGGGGCATGACCCTCACCGAGGCGGCCGCCTGCGCCACCCCCGTGGTGGCCACACGAATAGCCGGGCACGTCGACGCCGTC
>CAUJFC010000209.1 GCA_963169755.1 Actinomycetota bacterium
CGACTATCACCACCGGCTGGTGCGCTTGTCGGCGACCCTCCACATGTGGGAGGTGCGCGATCTGATCGGTTGGTGTCTGGTCGACGTGGCGACGCTGGTGTCCCAAGACTATCCCTTCGACGACGCTCACGCCGCGTACGACACGCTGGTGTCGGACCCCACCGCTTTGGGCATCGTGTTGACCTATCCCGAGGTCGATCCGGCCGCCGAGGCTGGTACCGCTCTGTTGACCAGCCGGATCACCCTGCCCTCGGCGGTGCCCGCACCGGCCGGTCGCGGTCAGGTGGGGGTGCTGGGGGCCGGCAACTTCGCCACCCAGATCCTGTTGCCGGCGGTGCGCGACGCCGGGGGCGCCATCCACACCGTGGTGTCGGCCGGTGGTTCGTCGGCCAGCCTGGCGGCCGAGAAGTTCGGGGCCCGGGTGGCCAGCACCGACGTGGCTGACGTGTTCGACGCCCCCGAGCTCGACACCGTGGTGGTGGCCACCCGCCACGATTCCCACGCCCGCTACGTGGAGCGGGCGTTGCGGGCCGGCAAGCACGTGTTCGTCGAGAAGCCGCTGGCGGTGACCGCCGACGATCTGGAGCGGGTGCGTTCGACGGTTTCCGAACTGGTCGAGGCCGGAGGGCCGTTGCCGGTGCTGATGGTGGGGTTCAACCGCCGGTTCGCGCCGGTGACGGTGCGCATGGCCGAACTGCTGGCCACCCAGAGCGGACCCAAGGCGGTGACGCTCACCATGAACGCCGGGCACATCCCCGCCGACCACTGGACCCAGGATCCCGAGTTGGGTGGCGGGCGCATCATCGGCGAGGCCTGCCACTTCATCGACCTGGCCCGCTTCCTGGTGGGGTCGCCCATCACCACGGTGCATTCGGTGTTCATGGGCCAGCCCGGCCCCACCACCCCGGCCGACACCGCTACCATCTCGTTGGGGTTCGCCGACGGCTCGGTGGCCACCGTCAACTACCTGGCCAACGGCTCCAAGAAGTTCCCCAAGGAACGCGTCGAGGTGTTCAGCGGTGGCCGGGTGCTGGTCAACGACAACTTCCGGACCCTCAAGGCCTACGGCTGGCCGGGCGTTCGGACCATGCGTCTACGCAACCAGGACAAGGGCCACGCCGCCGGTATGGCGGCCTTCCTGGGGGCGGTGCGCGCCGGAGGCCCGGCCCCCATTCCGGTGGATGAGCTGCTTGAGGTGAGCGAGGTCACGCTGCGGGCCGCTGGCCCGCACTGACTTCTGACCGGGTCACCACAGCCCGGGCGCGCTTGGGGGCGACGGCCGGGGAGGGCTGTCGGCGCTGTCGTGTCCCCAGGAACAGGCCGCAGTCGCGGGTTGCCGCGGTCGGTCAGTGGTGGGGGATGTTGGCGGCGGTGTGGGCCACCAGGGCGTCGACGCAGCGCCGGGCGGTCTCGCCGTCCCACAGGTCGGGCCGGGCGCCCGACACGTCGCCGTCCAGGGCGCGGCGGGTGGCCTGGCGGATGGCGTCGGGGTCGGTTCCGGCCAACTGGTTGGTTCCGTGGGTGATGGTGATCGGCCGTTCAGTGGTGGTACGTAGGGTCACGCACGGCACGCCCAGCACGGTGGTTTCCTCCTGCACGCCACCCGAGTCGGTGAGCACCACGCGGGCGTCGGCCTGTAGGGCGATGGAGTCGAGGTAGCTGACCGGCTCGATGCGGGTGATGCCCGCCGGCACCTCCACCGCGTTCAGGGCCGATTCGGCCCGGGGGTGTACGGGCCAGATCAGGGGAAGTTCCTCGGCGATCTCGCCCAGGGTGGCCAGCAGGGGGCGCAGGGTGTCGGGGTCGTCCACGTTGGACGGGCGGTGGAGAGTGACCAGGCCGTAGCCGCCCGGGGTCAGGCCGTGGGTCACCAGAATGGGGCGACTGCGGGCGCGTTCCAGGTTGGCCAGCAGGGTGTCGGCCATGATGTTGCCCACCAGCGCCACGGCGCTGTCGGGGTAGCCCTCGGCGCGCAGGTTGTCGACGGCGTCGGGTGAGGGGGCCAGCAGCAGGTCGCTTACCCGGTCGGTGACCACCCGGTTGACCTCTTCGGGCATGGCCCAGTCTCGGCTGCGCAGACCGGCTTCGAGGTGAGCCACCCGGACGCCCATTTTGGCGGCCACCAGGCTGGCGGCCATCGTCGAGTTGACGTCGCCGGGGACGACCACCCAACTCGGCTGTTCCTGGGCCACCACCTGTTCGAAGGCTTCCATGATGCGGGCGGTCTGCACGGCGTGGCTGGCCGAGCCGACCTCGAGATGGTGGTCGGGGGGGCGGATACCCAGTTCGTCGAAGAACACGTCGCTCATGGCCGGGTCGTAGTGCTGACCGGTGTGGACCAGGCGGTTGGGAATGGACCGGCGGTCGAGTTCGGCCTGGAGGGGACCGACCTTCATGAAGTTGGGTCGGGCTCCGGCCACCAGCACCACCGGGCCGCCCAGCACAGCCGCCTCGCTCGAGTGGGTGTTGTCGCCCCCCGAGGGATCGGTGGCGTCGGCGGGGGAGGAGGCGGCGGATGAGGCGGGGGAGTTCGGCTCGGTCACGGCGTGCAGTGTGTCAGACCGGTGGGTCGACAGGTGCCCGTCGCTGGGTGGTGACGCGTCTACGCTGCGTGACACGGGGGCTTGGGCTCGGAGGTCTGACCGATGGTCATTTCGGGTGTGCGTTGGGCGGGGCCCCAACGCGCGCTGACCCCGGTCGGCGGCTTCTAGGATTTCGCAGTGCTGGCGTTCGCCCGATTCATGACCTTCGTGTTTCCGGCCTTCGTGGTGGTCGGCTTGCAGAAGGTTCACGCCACCTGGATCGGAAGTGTCACCTACGACATTTTTCCGGGTCCGATCTTCTGGTTCGGGCTGCTCTACGGCCTGTTGCTGGCCGTGGCCGCCTACGGCATGGGTCTGCCCGACGTCTCGATCCAGCGCGGCAAGGCCCTGGGAGTGGCACTCGGGGTGTCGGCGGTGGCGGCCGGGATCATGTCGGCGTTGCAACTGTTGGCCGGACAGCCTCTGGTCGGACGGTTCGTGATCTTCAGTTCCGCCCTCGTGGTTGCCCCCATTCAGGTGGGAATGAGCATGCTGGCCAACTCGGGGCGCGAGCGAGCCATCGCCCGTGATCAGGTGGTGTTCGTGGGGGGCGACGCAGAGGCAGCCCAGCTCTGGGAAGACCTGGCGCTCAATCCCGAACGGCCGGCATTGGTTGTGGCCCACCTCGATGAGCAGGCTGCATCGGAGACAACCAACCCCGGCAGACCCCTGGTGGAGACGGTGCGTTCCAACCAGGCCACGGTGGTGGTGATCGACCGGGGCGCCCAGATGGACCAGACGGTCATCGATCAGGCGGCCGAACTGCACGTTGGTGGGGTACGGGTGCGGACCCTGCTCGAGTTCTACGGCGAATGGCTGGGCAAGTTCCCGCTGTCGGAGTTGGAGCGTGAGTCACTGTTCTTCGACATCAGCGAGGTGCACGGCGTGCAGTACGCCCGCACCAAGCGGATGATCGACCTGGCGCTGGCCACGGTGAGCCTGATCCCGTTCGTGTTGTCGGTGCCGGTGGTTTTCCTGGGCAACCTGGTGGCCAACCGGGGTCCGCTGTTCTTCACCCAGGACCGGGTTGGCCGGGGCGGCGAGAACTTCAAGATCGTCAAGTACCGCACCATGTCGCCGTCGAAGAACGCCGGCGGGGCGGGGGAGTGGACGGCGGCCAACGATCCCCGCATCACCCCGTTCGGCAAGTTCATGCGCATCACCCACGTCGACGAACTACCCCAGGTGCTCAACATCTTGCGGGGCGAGCTGGCCATGGTGGGTCCCCGCCCCGAACAGCCGCACTACGTGGTTCAGCTCAACGAACAGTTGCCGTTCTACGACATGCGCCACCTGGTGCGCCCCGGCCTGACCGGTTGGGCCCAGGTCAAGTACGGCTACGCCGCCGATGAGCGTGACGCCCTCGAGAAGCTCCAGTACGAGTTCTTCTACCTGCGCCACCAGAGCGTGTGGTTCGACCTGCGGATCATGTTCCGCACCATCCGCTCGACCCTGGGCGGCGAAGGTAAGGGCCGCTGACCGGCCACCAACCCATGAGGTCATAGGGCTATCATTGGGCAATGGCACGTGTGCAGACGATGGTGCAGTTGAGCGACGAACTGCTGGCCGACCTCGACCAGGTCGCCGTCAAACGGGGTATCTCCCGGTCCGCCCTGATCAGGGAGTTGTTGGAAGGCAGCCTGGCGCCCGGGCGTCTGGATGCGATCGGTGATGCCATCGTCGCCGGGTACCAGCGTGTTCCCGCCGGCGAGCCCGACGATTGGGGGGCACTCGACCATCAGGCCGATGCCGCGGCCACTGAGTTGATGCAGCGACTGGCCGCCGAGGAAGAGGCCGCCGGTTTCGGTCCATGGTGAATCGGGGCGAGGTCTGGTGGTATGAGCACCCGGCGGCGGGCCGACGACCGTTCGTGATCCTCACCCGCCAGGCTGCCCTGTCGGTGTTGAACCAGGTGATTGCGGCGCCCTGTACCCGGACCCGGCGGGGCATTCCGACCGAGGTGGACCTGGACCAGAACGACGGAATGCCGGTGGCCTGCGTTGTGAACCTGGACAGCGCTCAGTTGATCAGGCCGTCTCTGTGCACCGAGCGGGTAACCGTTCTGGGTCCCGAACGGTTGCATGCCATCTGTCAGGCGCTCCACTGGGCGACTGGCTGCTGAGGGGAGCCGCTCGGCCTCTTGCTTGGCGCTGGGCAGGCAGCCCAACTAGACCGTTCGGTCAAGTTGGTGGGGTAGGGTCCGCGGTCATGGATTTCGAGCGACCCGGCGACGACGATCCCCGCCGCATCGAGGTGCGGGCCTGGCTGGCCGAACACCCCGAACCCACCGCGGTTCAACTGGCCGAGGCCGGCTACGTGGCGCCCCACTGGCCCCGACCGTGGGGCCTGGACGCCGACCCCATTCTCCAGATCATCATCGACGACGAACTGAAGGCGGCCGGGGTTCGGCGACCGTCCAACCAGATCGGCATCGGCTGGGCGGGGCCCACCATCGTGCACGCCGGTACCCCCGAACAACAGGCCCGGTACCTGCCCAGGATCCTCTCGGCCGAGGAGATCTGGTGCCAACTGTTCAGCGAACCCGAGGCCGGCAGTGACCTGGCCAGCCTGGGGACCCGGGCGGTGCGTGACGGCGACGAGTGGGTGGTCAACGGTCAGAAGATCTGGACGTCGCTGGCCCAGTTCTCCCGCTTCGGGATTCTGATCGCCCGTACCGATCCCGACGCCCCCAAGCACGCCGGCATCACCTACTTCATCTGTCCGATGGACGCCCCTGGCGTGGAGATCCGGCCCATCATCGAGATGACCGGGGCTCACACCTTCAACGAGGTGTTCCTCACCGACGTGCGGCTGCCGGCCGACGCCGTGGTGGGTGAGGTCAACCGGGGTTGGAGCCTGGCCAAGGTGACCCTGGGCAACGAACGGGTGTCGCTGTCGTCGGGTGGGGCGCTGTGGGGGCTGGGGCCCACCGGTGGCGACCTGATCGACGCCGTGCGCCGAGCGGGAGGCACCACCGATCCGGCCCTGCGTCAACGGCTGGCGGCGCTGCACACCACCGAGGAGATCCTGCGTCTGATCCGGCTGCGCACGGTGTCGGCGCGGATCCGGGGCGAACAGCCCGGTCCCGAGGCCAGCATCCGCAAGGTCATGGCCGACGAGCACGGCCAGGCCATCATGAACCTGGCCAAGGACCTGGCGGGCCCGGCGGGGATGCTGGCCGCCGATCCCGGCGACCCGGCCCAGAGCGCGGGAGCGGGCCCCATGGGTGGCCCGCTCGACATCTGGAACCACGGGTTTCTGTTCGCCGCTGCGCTCACAATCGGTGGCGGCACCGGCGAGGTGCAGCGCAACATCCTGGCCGAACGGGTGCTTGGCCTACCCCACGAGATCGACGTCGAGCAGGGCAAGACCTGGGCCGAGGCCCGCCGATCTTGAGAGCATCGCCTCCCCTGCTCATACAGCGGCAGTCTCGCCTCGGCCGAGAGTCTCCCGGGAGCCGATCAGCCCTCTCAGCCGACCGGGCACGACTTGCCCAGTCGCCACACCTTCGTCGTCCCTTAGGCCATACCCCGCAAGTCCAAGTCGTCGACCTCCGTAGGCCGCGGCGACCAGGCAGGCCACACCGCCCAGGGCAATGCCCGCCCGGGGGCCGGCGGTGTCTGAGATCCAGCCCACCAGTGGCCCGCCTATCGGGGTTGAACCCAGGAACACCATGCCCTGGATGGCGAGCACCCGGCCCCGGTATTCGGCGCCGGCCAGCAACTGCACGATGGCGGTCGATGAGGTGAGGAACCCGATCGATCCCAGGCCCACCACGAAGCTCACCAGGCAGGCGGCACCCAGACTGGGGGCGGCCGCCAACGCCAGCATCGAGACACCGAACGTGGCCGCTCCGACCACCAGATGGCGGTGGGTCACCTCGGCCCGGCGGGCGGTGGCCAGCGCCCCTATCAGCGAACCCAGGCTCAACACCGAGAACAGCACCGTGAAGGTGGTCTCGTCGCCGTGCAGCGGACCCTCCACCAAGAGGGGAATGGTCACCGAGAAGTTGAACGCCAGAGTCCCGATGATGGCCATCATCACCAGCGGCACCAACAGGCTGGGCTGGGACACGATGTAGCGCAGTCCGTCTCGCACCTGCCCTTTGGCCCTGGGCGTCGGGGGAGTGCGGTTGAGTTCGGCGGGTCGCATCATCACCAGACCGGCGATCACCGCCACATACGACAGACCGTCGATAACGAACGGCCAGCCGTAACCCACCGCCACCACCAGTGCTCCCGCCACCGCCGGGCCCAGCACCCGCGACCCCGTCATGATGGCGCTGTTCAGACTGACGGCGTTTGGCAGGTCGGCGTCGGACACCATCTCGACCACGAACGACCGTCGGGCCGGGTTGTCGAAGGCGTTGAGCACACCGTGCACCGCGGCCAGGGCGTAGATGGCGCCCACCGAAGCGTGGCCGCTGAGCACCACCAGGCCCAGGGCGAAGGACTGGACCATCGACAGCGACTGCACGCCGATCAGAAGAAGGCGCTTGTCGGCCCGGTCGGCCACTGCGCCAGCCCACGCCCCCAACACCAGCATGGGGCCGAACTGAAAGGCGGTCAGTAACCCCAGGGCCACCCCCGACGAGGTGAGGTGCAACACCAGCAGGGTCTGGGTGACCATCGACAGCCAGGTGCCGGTCTGAGAAATCAGCTGGCCCACAAAGAACAGCCGGAAGTTGCGGGTGCGCAGCGACCGGAAGGTGTCCCGGCCAGCGGCCGCGAAGCGCTCGGTCATTGCTGACCTCCCCGGTCCTGGGGCTGGTCGGGGGCAACCAGGCGCTCCAACACGTCAACCGCGTCCATCAGTGTCGTGCGGTCCTGGGCACTCAGGGTGCCCAGATGGGTGGCCAACCAGGCCGTCTTGTGGCGGCGGGTGGTGGCCAACAAGTCGTGTCCGGCCTCGGTCACCGCCAACAGGGTCACCCGTCGATCTGTGGGGTCGCCTCTGCGCTCGACCAGACCGGCCTGCACCAACTTGTCGACCACTTTGGTGGCGGTGGGGGCGCTGATGCGCTCGGCTTCGGCCAGGTGGCGCTGAGCGACCGGGCCGAGTCGCTGCAAGGTCGCCAGTGCTGCAACCTGGGTGGGGGTCAGGCCGGTGTGGGTCTCCTGGCGCAGAATCCGGGCCAGACGGGTGGTGGCCAGCCGCAGACGTTCGGCCCCTTCCAGCACCTCGGCGTCAACTGTCGGGCCGTCAGTGGCTGGGGGCTGAGCGTTCGACCCCGGCCTGGGCTGTTGGTTGGAGCGGGGCGGGGGAGTGGTGGCCACGAGATCCATCATTGTATACAACCAGTTCGCCAAGCAAACTATTTCCGTGGCTACGAAATTCTCACTGTCTTGGGGTGTGACGGTTGGCGGTCGCCCTTGCCCACCAGCCACCATGGTGGCGATGGCCAAGCTCGAGATTCCTCCCGGTCAACTCCGTCGCCGCACCAAGGTGGTGGCCCGCAACGATCTGCGCGGTGTTCCCGCCGGAACCACCGGCACCGTGGTGCTGATCAACGGGTTCGACTGGGTGCGCTACTGGGTCCGCTTCGACAACGGCGTCTACCAGGGGCAGGTCAACCGCGAGGACCTGGCCACCGCCGATGAGTGGAAGCGCCACCTGGCTGGCGAGGACGTCTGGGGCGGCGGGGATGCCGGAAGTGCTGGCGGTAGCGATGACGCCGACGGTGGTGACAGTGGCGGAGACACCGGTGGTGGCAAGACCACCCCGTCGGGCACCCTCATTCCCCAGAAGCTCCTGGACCGCTCAGCCGCGGCCCGAGCCCGCCTCGCTGCCTGAGTCCGCCTCTTCCTCGGATTCATCACTGGCCACTGGTCGTGGCTGCCTTCCTCATTGTCGGGTCGGATGGTGCCCGGATCGTTGGGTGGCTAGGGTCTTGACCGTGCGGTCAAGACGGCCGCGTTCCCAGGGGTAGACAGGTCGGAGGATTCCGTGCAGATCAGCATGCAGCTCAGCTACAGCGGCGGGTTCAAGGAGGCGGCCGACACCGTGGCCACCCTCGAACAGGCGGGACTGGACCTGGTGTGGATAGCCGAGGCCTACGGCTTCGACGGCCCCAGTCTCATGGGCTACCTGGCCGCCAAGACCGAGACCGTCCAGATCGCCTCGGGCATCCTGCCCATCTACACCCGCACCCCAACCCTGCTGGCCATGACCGCAGCCGGAGTCGACGCCCTGTCCGACGGGCGCTGCCACCTGGGCCTGGGAGCCTCAGGACCCCAGGTCATCGAAGGGTGGCACGGAGTCCGCTACGACGCCCCCCTGGGCCGCACCCGCGAGATCATCGACATCTGCCGCACGGTGTGGGCCCGCGAGGAACGGCTGACCCATGACGGCCGCTACTACCACCTGCCCCTGCCCGAGGGGGAGGGCACCGGGCTGGGCAAGCCCCTCAAGATCATCGCCCACCCCGTGCGTAACCGCATCCCCATCTGGGTGGCCTCACTCGGCCCCAAGAATGTGCAGATGACTGCCGAGGTCGCGGACGGCTGGATGCCGATCTTCTTCGATCCCGCCAAGGCCCGCGACGTGTGGGGTGCCGACCTCGACGCCGGTGCCGCCAAGCGTGACCCGTCGCTGGGCACCCTCCAGATCACCGCCGGCGGCATGTTGGCCATCGGTGAAGACGTCAAGGGTGTGCTGGAGTTCGCCCGGCCCATGGTGGCCCTCTACGTGGGCGGCATGGGTGCCAAGGGCCGCAACTTCTACAACGACCTGATGTGCCGCTACGGCTACGAAGCCGAAGCCGCCGAGATCCAGGACCTCTACCTGGACGGCAAGAAGGCCGAAGCCGCCGCCAAGGTGCCCGCCGAGTTCCTGGAGGCCATCTCGCTGGTAGGCCCCGAGAGTTACGTGAAGGAACGCCTGGCTGCGTTTGAGGAGGCCGGTGTGACCCACCTCCAGGTGATCCCCATTCCCGGACCCGACCAGACCCAGGCCTCGGTCATCTCCACCGTCAAGGAGTGGACTTCCTGACCCCGCCCCCCGCCGAGCCCGGTCCTGTGGCGCCCACCAGCGCCCGGGACCCGGGCTGCGCGGGCGTGGCGGGCAAGCGCGTGGAGCCCGGAGGTGACGCCCCCTGGTGGGCGGACGCCAAGCGTCGGGCTTCCACCCTGGCGGGGCGAGAGGCGCTGCTGGTGCTGGGGGCGGCGGCCTTCGTGCAGTTGGTGATGGTGTACCGCTCGGACCTGCCCAGCCACGTCATGGCCGGAGGTGGGACCGCCCTGCTGGTTGGAGCGGCCATTCCCCACGCTCTGGCGGCTCGGCTGGGTCGTTGGCTGGAGGTGGCGCTGTTCGTGGCGGTTCTGCCGGTGGCGACGGTGGCCGAAGGACGCCTGACCGGCCCCTTCGATCTGGTGGACCTGGCCTTCACCCTGGGAGGTGCCCTGGTGGCTCTCGACGGGGCAGTGGCCGCCGCCCACACCTCGGGCCAACAACGCCGACTGATGCTGATGACCGGTGCGGTGCTGGTGGCTGTGGGCTTCGGCTACCGCCACTACGGCCCCGAAGGAATCCTGTGAGCCACAGCGGACCGGGCGGACCCTTGCGCTGGGTGCTGATGGCGGTGGTGGCCGGACTGGGGCTGTGGGGTGCGTTGTCGTGGTCGCTGATACCGGTGAGCCTCAACGGCCGGATCAGTACTGTCGAGTACTACTCGGACTCGGGCCTGCGGTTTATGGAGGTGCACCTCCATGGCGGGTCGACGGTGGTGGTCGACCGGCGGGTCACGATCGCCGCTGGCAACGAGTTGCAGGAGAAACAGGTCACCAAGGACGCCTGGTCACGCACTCTCCACGTTGGTGACCGCACGGTGACCTTGGCCCCGTCGCCCGCCTTCTGGCAGACGGCGGTGGCCCTCGGGTTTCTGTGCTTCTGCGGCCTACGTCCCTGGCGAGCCCGACCGGACCCACCCGGTGACGGCTGACGACGTGCACTGTACCGATGCGCTTGAGCCGCTGGCAGCGGTGGGGCTCGGGTTCCCTGTGGGCGACCCCCATTAGGGTGAACCTGATGCACGCCAAGCCAGTGGGGGTCGGGCGCGCAGCACACCGAGCTGAGCCGGCGCACGTGGGGTGGAGTGGCGGTTGACGTGCTGCCGTGGCTCGGGCTGGTGTTGGGGCTCAGCGCTCTGCTGTATCCGTTGTGGTGGGGGATTCACCCGACCATGCGGGTGGACACACCCAGCTATCAGGAGGTGGCACGCGCCTTCGGCCATGGGTGGGGATCGAGCCTGCACGAGCGCACTCCCGGCTATCCCCTGATTCTCTGGCTCACTGGGAGCACCCGGTCGCTCACAGTGGCCCTGACCGTGGTCCAGTTCATCTGCCACGGGGCCGCCGTATGGATGACCCTGGCGCTCCTCCAACGCTTCAATCCGCCCCGATGGGTGAGCGTGACGGTGGCGGTTGCCCTGATGTCGCCACCGCTCACCGAGAAGGCATTCACCGGCCTAACCGAGGCGGTGACCGAAGTCCTGCGCGTGGCAGCGGTCGTGGGTTTCGTCCGCTGGAGAGAAGCAGATCACCGCGGCTGGGCGGTCGCCAGCGGGCTGGCCTTGGGTGCCGCCGCCATGGTGAGGCCCACTTACCAGGTCTTCGCTGTGCTGGTCGCAGCGGTGCTGGTCTGGCG
>CAUJFC010000210.1 GCA_963169755.1 Actinomycetota bacterium
GGGGATACCGGGCCGAGGCCCTCGACGGTGGGTTGTTCCAGGAGGAGAGAGTCCGGGTGATGGGGCGGCTGCGCTCGTGCACGATCGTCCTGCTGGTGGCCACCGACGTGGCAGCGCGGGGGCTGGACATCGACCAGCTGACCCACGTGGTCAACTACGACGTTCCCTCGGCGGCCGAGTCCTACGTGCACCGGGTCGGCCGGGTCGGACGGGCCGGCCGTGAGGGAGTGGCCATCACGCTGGCCGAGCCTCGTGAACGGCGACAGGTAGCCAACATAGAGCGGATCACCCGCCGACGGCTGGTACCCGAGAAAGTCCCCTCGGTGGCCGATCTGCACGCCGCCCAGACCGAGCAGATGGTGGAAGCGCTGCGCGAGGTACTGGAGGCCGACGACTCGGGACGGTTCGCCGCCGCGGTCGAGTCGCTGGCTGACGAGTTCGAACTGGTCGACGTCGCGGCCGCCGCCCTTCACCTGGCTCATCGGGCCACGGGAGGTCCGGTACCTGATGACCAGGAGATTCCCGAGGTGACCGAACGGCCCCGGCGGGAACGTTCCCGAGACGAGCGGGGCCGCGATCCCCGAGGTTACCGAGACCGGGATCGTGGAGCCCGAGATCGCGGAGACCGAGATCGTGGAGACCGAGATCGCGGAGACCGGGATCGCGGAGACCGGCACCGCAACGACCGTGACGATCGAGAGCGACGAGGTTCACGAGATCGGGGCCCATCGGGCGACCGGTCACGGCCCCGCAGCGGCGACGGCGACCATGTCCAACTGTTCGTGAACGTCGGGCGCATGGACCGGGTACGACCCGGCGACCTGGTGGGCGCCATCACCGGCGAGAGTCGGGTCCAGGGCCGCGAGATCGGGGCCATCAAGATCTTCGAGAAGTTCAGCCTGGTGGAGGTCCCCGCCGGGGCCGCCGACGAGGTGATCGACGCACTCCGGGGGACCACGATCCGGGGCCGGAGAGCCTCGGCCCGCCGCGACCGCGGCCGCCCGGGCGAGCGAGACTGACCCCCGCCACCCCTCACCCGCTATCGGCGTGATCAGGCGGACAGCCAGACCCGGATCTGATCGGCTAGCTGATCGACACCGACGTTCTTGGCGGCGCTCACCCACATCACCTGATTGCGTTCCAGCCCGCACCCGGCGGCCAGGTCCTTCTTGCGCTTCTCGCGCTGAGAGGACTTCACCTTGTCGTGCTTGGTGGCCACCACCGCGAACGGCAGATCCTCGGCCCGCAACCACTCCAACAACTGGAGGTCGAGCTTGGTGGGGCCCACCTCGCCGTCGACCAGTACCAGGATCTTCACCAGCTCTTCCCGGCCGGTCAGATACCCCTCGATCATCTGCTGCCAACCGGCCCGCATGGACTTGGACACCGCGGCGTACCCGTAGCCCGGGCAGTCGACCACCGTGGTCCCGTCGGGCAACTCGAACAGGTTGAGCAACTGGGTTCTGCCGGGGGTCTTGGAGACGTGGGCCAGCTTGTTGCGTCGGGCCAGAGCGTTCAGCAGTGAGGACTTGCCCACGTTGGAACGCCCCACCACCGCCACCTCGGCCGGGCTGGGCGGGAGATCATCGAGCCGACCGGCCGACTTGACGAAGCGGAGCTGAAGGGGAGGCGTCATCGCTGGCAGGTTGCCACAGGCAACCCACCGAGCTGCGATCGGCCACGCATGGCCCCATCAGCCGAGATCGGCTTTCAGGGCAAGGGCTGAGCCTCACCGGAGTTGACGTCGATCATCAGACCCGACCCGTCCACTGCCACGAAGTCCGATCCCTTGATCTGGTTGAGCGTCTGGAGCTGGTCGTTGTCCCACCGCTCGTCGGGCGCGCCCGACATGTACCACGAAGATCCGTTGTCGGCCACGATGGCTCCGTAGGTCTTGAGAGCCACGATGATGGGACGGACCTGGGCCGGGAAGTTGTTCTCGTTCACCGTGGGCTTGAGCCGGAAGCGCTCCCCCATGGCCGGGCGGTTGGGGTCGGTGCTGGAGCTGGCGAAGTGGCTGGCGGGCCACAGGTACGTGCGGCGACTCTGGGGAACCGTCATGCGGATGGCGTGTTCGATCTTGCCGGCGGCCACCTCGTCGTAGCGCACCAGCCCCGGGAGTATGGGCAGCCCGGCAGCATCGGCCGAGGTCCAACCCAGGGGTCGTTGAGCGTTCGAGCGAAGGTCCCAGATGGCACCCGAACCGGCGCTCCAGGTGCCGTCTCCGTTGGGGTAGGCCGAGTAGAGCTCGTAGAGGCGGCACTCGGCCGGCTCGACCATGAGGATGTGGCGGTCGCCGTCGCTGGACGGGCCACCCTCGATCGGCGGATCAGCCGGTACCGGATAGGGGCCGGGGTCGCTCTCATCGGCGTAGTCGAAGCTCACCTCGACCTTGGGCTGACCGGGTGCCACCACCACATAGGGGATCCCGATTGGTCCGCCATCCCAGAGGCCCGAACCGAAGTCGGCCTTGAGACCCTTGGTGGCGCCGACGGTGTTCACCAGGTTGGTGGAGTTGGTCAACACCGGGGCGTTGGCCACCGAGGCGTGCCAGTGGTTGTTCACGGGGAACATCGGGCATTCGGTGCCGGGCACGGTGGGGCCGCAGGCAGTGAGCACCGCGGCCAGACCGGAGCTGACCGCCGTCACCGCCAACATGCGACGGAACCGACGGCGGAGGCGGGGGGAGCACTCGTCGAGCTTCATGCCCTGGTATCGGCGCACCGCCCCACCGGCTGTACAGCCAATGTTCACCGGGCCTGACCAGAAATGGAGTTTTCACTCCGTTTCGCCGGGGGTTCGGTTACAGTCCGCCCATGGGCCTTCTCAAGTCTCCCCGTCACACCGCTCACCGCGGGCACACCGTCCGGCCCCGCCGGGCCGGCCTGGCCGCCCTGGTGGCCGCCGCGTCACTGGGCACCCTGGCGCTGCCCGCCGTGCCGGCCGGCAGTCAAGCATCGACCGACCCAGGAATCGGAGAGGTGGCCGCCTGGGGAACCGTCACCGGCACCGATGGTCGTGTCTACATCACCGACGCCTCGGGCCGGGCTCAGGTTTTCCACGGCTTCAATGTCAAGACCGCTAGCCCGGCCGAGGACGTGACCGACGAACTACTGGCCGACGCCACCAGCCGGGGTCTCGATCACCTCCGTCTCGGCTGGTACTGGCAGTACCTCGAGCCCGAGAAGGACCAGATCAGCGAGGCCTTCCTCGACGAGATCGAGACGGTGCTGGACCGGGCCCAGGCCCACGGCATCAAGGTGGTCCTCGACATGCACCAGGACGTCTACGGCGAGGCGTTCGACTCCGAGGGTGCCCCCGAGTGGGCCACCCGTACCGACGGCCACGAGTTCACCCCCCACGACAACTGGCTCCTCTCCTACCTTGAGCCCGCTGTCCAGGCCGCCTTCGAACACCTCTACGAGGACCCCGACCTGCGCCAGGAGCAGATCGACGCCTGGATGGCGGTGGTCAACCGGGTCAAGGACCATCCGGCCCTGTTCGGCTATGACCTCATGAACGAGCCGTTCGGCAAGATCCGCGAGGGTGAGGACCTCCTCACCGCCGCTGCCCGTGTGGAGCGTGAGCAACTCACCCCCATGTACCAGCGGCTCACCGACAACATCTCGGCCGTGGACCCTGACCACTGGGTGTTCATCGAACCTCCGAACCTGGCGTCACTGGGTATCGCCACCAGCCTGGGCGAAGTTCGGGGGCCCAAGGTGGCCATCTACCCCCACATGTACGACCCCGACATCGAGTTCGCCACCTACTCACCTGACGGCAACGTGAACTTCAACCGTGAGTTCTTCGCCAAGTGGAAGGGGGCGATAACCACCTACACCGACCGCTACCCCATCCCGATGCTGGTAGGCGAATGGGGAGTGGCGTACCCCGAACGCCAGGGCATGGACCAGTTCGTGAACATGGCGCTTTCGACCATGGAAGAGGTCACCTCGGGCTGGTCACAGTTCCGGATGTGCCGGGGCGGTGGCTACTGCCCGTTCGACGAAGCCGGCAACGCCCGGCCCGGTATCGGAGTGATGTTCCAGCCCTACCCGCGGGCCATCGCCGGTAGGCCGGTCTCATCGAACTGGGACCGGGCCACCCGCACCCTCACGGTGACCTTCGAGGACGGCGACGCCGACGGCCCCACCACCATCTACCTCGATGAGGAAGGCACCTACCCCGACGGCTGGACGGTCGAGACCTCGGGCCAGGCCGGGCCGGTGTCATCGGCATTCGACGCCGACAGCGGGGTGTTGTCAGTGGAAACGCCCCGCACCGGGGGCCGCCACACCATCTGCGTGAAGCCCGAAGGTGCCGCCCCGGGTTGTGGCGACAAGCCCGCTCCGCCGACGACCCCGACCGCTCCGACCACCTCGACTACCCGTCCGGGTACCGTCCCGCCTCCCCCTCCCGGCGCTCACCCGATCCCGGGCCGCCCCGGCTACACCGGCTGATCACACCACGCTGATCACAACCGCACTGAGCCGATGTCGGCCGGTCCCCACCGGGGGCCGGCCGACATCGCGTCCGGACCAGTCAACAGAGCTCGACAGTGAGGGCCACGTGCGGGTCGAGGACGTGCCCGGCGTGGCTCGACGGCTCGGACCCACCGGACCTCGAGCTCGCCGGGACGTTCAGCGGGTGGCCAGCCAGGCTGTGACCTCATCGGCGGGGGCCGGACGGGCGAACACGTAGCCCTGCACCACCGGACACCCCAACTCGGCCACCACATCGAGCTGGTCGGTGGTCTCCACCCCTTCGGCCACACACGACAGTGACATGGCCCGGGCCAACTCGACCACCGACCCCACGATGGCCCGGCTGCGGGGATCGTCACCGGCACGCACTACGAAGCTGCGATCCAGCTTGACGACGTCTACCGGCAGGCTCTGGAGATAGCCCAGCGACGAGTACCCGGTGCCGAAGTCATCGATGGCGATGCGCGCTCCCAGCGCGCGCAGCTCACCCAGGAAATCGGCAGCCTGTTCGGGGTCGGGCAGGATGCCGGTCTCGGTCACCTCGAAGCCGATGTGGGCCGGGTTCACCCCGGTGGTGGCGAAGATGCGGGC
Organism: Actinomycetota bacterium; assembly: GCA_963169755.1. Taxonomy (GTDB): domain Bacteria; phylum Actinomycetota; class Acidimicrobiia; order Acidimicrobiales; family Iamiaceae; genus Aquihabitans. The sequence goes on from CAUJFC010000210.1 coordinate 5,079, forward strand.
GATCTGTTCCATCACCGCCGCCGAGCCGAGCTGGGTGGGTGACAGGTTCACCCACACCACCAGTGGCTCTCGGCGCCCACTGTTCCAGGCAATGGCCGCTTCGCAGGAACGGGTCAGCACCGTTTCGAAAACCGCCGGGATCAGTCCAACCTCTTCGGCCACCGGGATGAACAGAACCGGTGGGAGCGGGCCGGCGCTGGGGGCCTCGCAGCGGGCCAGGGCCTCGGCTCCCATCACCGCGCCGTCGGTGAGGCGGACGGTGGGCTGGAAGTGCACCACTATCCCGTCGTTGTCGATCGCTTCGCGCAGGGCGCCCTCGATCCGTACCCGCTCGGCCCCGCTGGCCAACATCTGCTCGTCGAACACCTCGACTCGTCCTCGTCCCCGTTCCTTGGCGTGGTACAGGGCGGTGTCGGCATCGCGGATGAGCGAGCGCGGATCTGGCGGAGGCGCAATGGCCAGGGCCGCCCCGATGCTGGCCCGCAGCACCACTCGGTGGTCACGCACGGTGTAGGCGGGAACCAGCGCCGCCAGGATCTGTTCACCCACCCGGACCAGGTCGGACGGCCCCTCGACCTTGGGCACCAGCACGGTGAACTCGTCTCCCCCGAATCGAGAGACCAGCGACGGTTCGTCGACTGCCTCTTCGAGTCGCTGGGCCACCGCTTTGAGCACCTCGTCGCCGAACTCATGGCCCAGGGTGTCGTTGACCAGCTTGAAGCGGTCGAGGTCCAAGAACAGCACTCCGACATTGCCGTCTTCGGCCGCCTCGGCCAGTCGATCCGAGAACATGGCCCGGTTGGGCAGGCCGGTGAGTGGGTCGTGGTTGGCCTGGTGGCGAAGTTCTCGCTCGCGAGTGTCTTGGTCGATGGCGATGGCGGCCAGCCGACTGGCCAGCAGCAGCACCCGCGACTCGGTGGTATCGGGCGGACCGGCCACGGTGCGGAACACATCGATGGTCCCGAGCAGCTTGGCCGCGTTGAACGACCTGATCGGAATGCTCCAGCAGGCCCGGATCCCGTTGGCTACCAGGGTGGGGGCCAGCCTGTCGTAGGTGGGGTCGGCGGTCACGTCGGGGCAGTAGATCCCGGCATCGGCGTGGAACGCCCCGCCACCCGCCGGGGCGTCGGCACCGGGTTGAAGGCCGATCAGGGCACCGATGACGGGGACCGGAACCCGGGGTGCGATCAGCGGGTGCAGCGCCCCGTCGATCGGGTCGAACTCCATGATGCAGGCACACGAGTGGGGGTCACGGTGTTCGATGAGGTCGGTGACTCGATGCAGCACCTCTCCCAAGGGCTCGCCGGCGCTGAGCCGGTTCAGCACGAACATCTGGTCGGCCAGCAGGGTCAGTTCGCTCTGGGCGTCGGTGTGACGCGCCACCATTGCCATCAGCCCGATGCTGGCGTCACTCAGGCGGTTCTCACTCCAGATGTCAAAGCGCTGGGGCTCATGCGACACCGTGTTGAGGCGCATCGTCACGGTGGTGCTGCGCCCGGTTCCCCGACCGGCTCGCTCGATCAGCTCAGCCGCCGCGCTCAGGTCATCGGGGTGCACCAGGTTCAGAGCCGATTGGCCGACCGGGCTTTCATCACCGACACCGATACCGAGCTCGGATACCTCGTCGCTGACCCACACCACCGTCAGTTCGGGATCGACCACCACCACCCCAACCGGATTGCCCGCGCCATCCCGGCGGGCTGCTGCCTCCCGACGAGCCAGCAGGTCCTCGATCTCACCCGCCCGGTGAACCGATGCCGCCCGGGAGACTCCGTGCCCCCGCAACTCGCCGACCACCAGGCCGAGCACCTTCACCGGGAGGGTGATCGAAACCTCGGTGGTCTCGTCCTCGGCTCCCGCGGTGACCGGTCGAAGCGGTACGGGAACGGTCAGACCAGACGACACCGCCGGGGTAGTGCCCCGGAGCCAGAGATGGAACCTTCCCCGAGCCAGGCGGCCCGCCAGATTGGTGAGCCCATTCAGGACCGGATCATCGTGCAGGTCCACCACACCGAGGGCGTGAAGGGCCGCCAGGGTGGCCCGTTCCTCCACGCTGCTGGCTGGCTTGTGTTCCACCCCGATCCCCTCACCCTGGGTGCCTGTACCTTTCGGCGGGGGGTGGGGGTTCTTGATGTTTGTGCTGTGATCCGGTTCCCAGCCACGCTCCGTGACCAATGTCACCTACGGGTTGCTGGGGCCCGATACCCGGGGCCGGTCTGGGGCCGGCCCGGGGCTAGACCCGCCAGCCGGTTGGGCGCTAGCTGTCAGCCACCATGGTCAGGCCGGCGTTGTAGCGCCGGGTGGGCACCAGCTCCACGTCGATCCTCTCGGCGATCGCCGCGAATGCCTGGGATGCCTCGCTGTCGGGACTGGTGGCCACCACCGGTCGACCTTCGTCCGAACCTTCGCGGAGATCGTTGAGCAGCGGGATCTGCCCAACCAGCGGCACCCCCAGCCGATCGGCCAGTTCCTGACCACCGCCGGATCCGAAGATCTGGTAGCGGACCCCGTCGTCGCCGGTGAACCACGCCATGTTCTCGATGATGCCGCGCACCGGCAGGTGGACCTTGTCGGCCATGGCGGCCGCCCGCTGGGCCACCCGCTGAGCGGCCGGCTGGGGGGTGGTCACCACGAACACCTCGGCCCGGGGCAGGAACTGGCTGATCGACAGCGACACGTCGCCGGTACCCGGTGGCAGATCCAAGATGAGGTAGTCGGGATCGTCCCAGAACACGTCGGTGAGGAACTGCTCCAACGCCTTGTGGAGCATGGGGCCCCGCCAGATGACCGCTTGGTCCTCGTCGGCGAAGAAGCCCATCGAGATGCAGCGCACCCCGTAGGCCTCAGGGGGAACCAACATCGAGTCGATGACGGTGGGGTCGTTGGTGATGCCCAGCATCTTGGGGATCGAGAAGCCCCACACATCGGCATCGACGATGGCCACCGACCGTCCCCGTTGGGCCAGGGCAACCGCCAGGTTGGTGGAGACCGACGACTTGCCCACCCCACCCTTGCCCGAAGCGATCAACAGCACGCGGGTCTTGTTGGACGGGTCGGCGAAGGGGATGGCCCGGCCTTCGGCGTGGCCGTGACCCTGGTGGGTGCCCGCAGTGGCCGCCGGGTTGCCGTTGAGCCGCTGACGAATGGCCGCCAACTCCTCCTTGGACAGAACGGTGAAGTCGACCTGCACCACCTTCACACCCGGCAGGGCCTCTACCGCTTCGGTGACCCGGTTGGAGAGCTCACCCTTGAACGGGCTTCCGGCGCTGGTGAGGGCGACCATCACCCGCACGGCACCGTCGGCCTCGACCACCTCCTTGAGCATGCCCAGGTCCAAGATGCTGCGACGCAGCTCGGGGTCTTGGACCGGTCGGATGGCCTCGATGATCTCGGCTTCGGTGGGCACGGTGGCTTCCTCGACTCGACTGATTTTCTCTGACGGACACTATGAGAATACCGGTCGACCCGAGAGTGTCCCCACTCGGTGCGGGATGAACCCGCTCAGCATCTGGTCAGGCGTCATCCCATGTCGGGTGACGGGCGAGGTTGACCGACACGGCTCCGAGGAAACCGGTGACCACACCCCAGGCGCCCGCCCCGATCACCAAGAAGGTGAGACCCACCCGTCGAATTCCTCGACTGTTGGTTCTGGCCACCAGCCACGTGACCAACGCCCCGATCAGTCCGGCTGCCAGGGCCATGAGCGAGAGTTCGATCATCTCCGTGGTGGCTGACGCGGTAGCCGTTTCGTCATCGGACAGACCGGCCGAGAGGATGAAGCCCATCGGAACCAATCCGGCCAGAACGAACACGATGCCGGCGGCCACCACCGGCCCCACCCCCGTCTCCTGAGACCCCGGACCACCTCCGCTGGCCCATGAGGCCGGAGGGGGTGGAGGGGGTGGAGGCAGCCCGGGCGCCGGCCGGCTCAGCGGTGCACCACCGGGTGCGCCAGGCGCGGACCTCGGCGGGCCAGGCTCCGGTCGCGGGTCATGGGACTGATTCTGGTGATTGGTCACCCAACTCCCCCTGTCGAGGATCCCGCCTGCACCGCCAGAGCCACCGCGGCGGCCACCAGTGCCACCCGGGCAACCATCCACGACGTCGACCGATGGCCGACCACCGCCATGAACCCCAACGCCGCGACGGCCACTGCCGCCCCCGCCATCCACCACCCGCAGCCGATGGTGAGCCCCAGAGCCCCGACGCCTGCCACTGCCAACCCGAAGGCCAGCCGAGCCATCGCTCGCTCACCCACCCTCACCACCACGGTGGCCTTGCCCGTCTCCCGGTCACCCCTCAGGTCTCTGACGTCTTTGTGAGCGAGTACCCCCGCCCCCACCAACGCCAATGGAGCCATCGACACCAGTGCCGACCCCCCTAAGGCAAGGGCCATCGGCAGCACGAGATAGCAGAGGCCCAACACCACCAGACCCACCACACCCCGACGTTGCAGAGCCACCGGCTCCATCGCCGACATCACCCCGAGTCCCAGCGCCAACGCCACCACCAACGGGCCCGACGGCCGGGGCAGAGCAGCAGTGGCCAACGCCAGGGCCACCACTGCTCCGGCTACGACCCATGCAACATCGCTGCCTCGGGCGAGCCCCGACACCAGCGGCCGATCGCCACGACCGTTGACCCGATCGCTCTCACAGTCAGCCCAGTCGTTGAGAGCAGCCGCCAGAGCACAGGCCGCAAAGATCACGATGGCGCCTGCTCCCAGTTGTGCGACCCCGCTTCCCCGCGACGTGCCGGCCACCAGGTACACCAGCACCGGAACCCGGGCGATGGACACCCGGCACAGCTCGCCCACGGCCCGGCCCCGAGCGCGCCCGACGGCCAGGCTCTCCCCCACCGGATCCGCCAGCCCCACGGCGCGCATGGCCCAGACGCTACGCCCATCAATGCCACCGGTGATGCCCCACTTCCTAGGCTCGCGGTCATGAACGCCTTCGGTGACCATGACCACGGTGAACTGGTGGGGATCGCTTTCGCTGATTCGTACCGCGCTCAGGAGTACGTGATGGCGGTGACCAGACTGGCCGCCGACCACCATTTGAAGCTGCGCGACGTGGTCATGCTGGTGTGCGCCGACGACGGGTCGGTGAGGGTGCACGAGACCATCGACCCTGCTCCCCGCCAGGCGGCCCTGTCGGGTGCGGTGTGGGCCGGACTTTTCGGGCTGCTGTTGGGCGGGCCCGTGGGATGGGCGGCCGGTGCCGCCCTGGGGGCTGGCACGGCGGCAGCCACCGCCAAGGCAGTTGACCTGGGAATTTCCGACGACTGGGTCGACTGGTTCCGGGCGGCTGTCCAGCCGGGCACCACCACGGTGGCGCTCTTGATCGACGATGTCGACCGCAACGCCCTGGTGGCCGAGACCGCCCGGTTCCCCGGCGCCACCCTGGTGCACACCACCTTCGACGACGAGACGCTGCGCCGTCTGGAGGAAGCGTTGGCATGACCGGTTCCGCCAGCGGTACGCCGACTCGTGCCTATCTGGATCATTCCTCCACCAGCCGGTTGCGACCCCAGGCTCGCGACGCCATGGTCGATGCTCTCGACCGACTCGGTGCCGATCCTGGACGGATCCATGAAGAAGGGCTGGCCGCCCGGGTCGCCCTGGAGCAGGCCCGTGAGCAGGTGGCCTCCCTGGTCGGAGCCCGCAGCCGGGAGGTGGTGTTCACCAGCGGAGCAACCGAAGCCATCGCGGCGGCAGTGTGGGGTGGCGCGGCCCGAGCCATCGAGCGCACCGGTTCGGCGGGCCACCAGGTGGTGAGCGCGGTCGAGCATTCGGCGGTGCGACGCTCTGCCGAACGCGCCGGACCGGTGACCGTTGTGCCGGTCGACGGCCACGGCCGGGTCGACCCCGATGCCCTGCTGGCCGCGGTGAACGACGACACCACCATGGTCCACCTCCAGTGGGCCAACCATGAGGTGGGCACCGTACAGCCGGTGGCCGAGGTGGTGGCCGGGTGCCGCCAGCGGGGTGTGCTGGTTCACGTCGATGCCGCCCAAGCGGCGGCCCGAGTGGAGATGGCCTTCACCGACCTGGGGGCCGACCTCATGTCGGTGAGCGGCCACAAGCTGGGCGGTCCGGCCGGCACCGGTGCGCTCCTGGTTCGGAGGGGCCTGCGGATCCCGCCCCTGCTGGTGGGCGGAGATCAGGAACGGGCCCGACGAGCCGGGCTGGAAGCGGTGGCACAACTGGTTGGGTTGGGGGCGGCGTGCGCCGCGTTGGTCGAGCCGGTACCGGGTGACGACCGCCCCCGGTGGACAGTGGAGGCCGACGAGGCGGTGCGCCTGAGCGACCGCATCAGATCGGTCATCGCCTCGATCGAGGGGACTGTCTCCTACGGCCACCCCGATCTCCGCCTACCTCATCTGGTGTGCGTGGGTGTCGAAGGGGTCGAGCCGCAGGGGGTGCTGCTGGGCCTGGATCGGGCCGGTGTGGCGGCCCACTCGGGAAGTTCGTGTGCGTCGGAGTCGCTGGAGCCCTCACCGGTGCTGGAGGCCATGGGGGTCGACGCCCACCATTCGCTGCGTCTGTCGGTCGGTTGGAACACCACCGATGGCGACATCGATCGGCTGGCCGAAGCGCTCCCCGAGGTGGTGGGCGGCCTGCGAGCCCTCACCACCCGCTGAGACCCTGAGACTTCCGACGACCGCCCTCAGCCGCCGGGCCGGGTCGAGCCCGCCGCGGTCGTAGAGGTCGAAGCTGGTGACGAGGTCGAAGCTGGTACGGAGGTGGAGGCCTCGCCGGATGAGCCGGCCAGGGCCTGCTCGATCTTGTCGCCCAACTGCTGCTGTTCGATCACCGAACGGGCATCGGGTGAGGGGTTGCCGGCCTCGAAGTCCTTCAGGTACTGCCGGGCCGCCAGGTAATCACCTCGCCGATAGGCCAGCACCGCTCGAAACGCCCGGGCGTAGCTGTAGTCGGGGTCGACTTCGATGGCCCGCTCCACCAGTTGCTCGGCGGCGTCAGCCAACTGCGTTGCCTCATCGCCTTCCACCAGGCCGGAGGTCAACGCGATCTGCCAACCCAGCCAGGTGTTGGCCACCGGGTTGCGGGGATCGTCGTCGAGTACCGCCCGAAAGCAGCTCACCGCCTGCGATGGCGAGGTGGGGCTGATCTCTTGGATGCACTCCTGGGCTCGCTGGCTGGCCGACTGCTTGACGTTCACGCCGCCGGTAATGGTGTCACCGGCCTCCCGGGCCCCCATGGAGCGGGCCACTGCCCAGCCGGCCACCGCCGCGAACAACACGACACCGGCCGCTACTGCCAGGCTGCGGCGGGGGTTGCGGTCTCGGCGGGCGGCCTCGAAGCCCGCTTTGCGAGAGTCGATCTGACGGATCACTTCGGCGGCCCGGGCCGTGTACTCGCCCCGGAGCGTCTCGTAGTCGACGGTGTCGAGATCACCCGCGGCGTGCTCGGAGTCGAGGTCTTCGATGGAGCGCAGCAGAAAGTCGCGCTGCTCTTCGAGGCCGGCCAGTTCGTCGGGATCGAGGCGCCCAGCTCGGCCGGTTGACGCAGTGGCCACTACGCGCCCTCCTGGTCGTTGCCATCTGGACCGTCGACCGGGTCCGCGGCCGATGGTTCCGCGACCGATGGCTCCGCTACCGATGGCTCCGCTACCGATGGTTCCGGCCCGCCGGTCGGTCCGATCACCGACTGGTCGGCTCGGGCCGCCAGGTGGGCGGCCACCAGTTCTCGGTCGGCGTCGGTGGCGGTCACCGCGGCCGGTCGCCAGTCGCCGAAACGCACCACCAGACCAGCCACCGCTGCGATGGCGGCCACCACCGGTACCGCCCACACCAGGGCGCCGAAGCCACGGCCCGCCGGGTCCAGCAGGAGCTGGCGACCATCGGGATAGCGCGAGGCCACGTAATCACGGATCTCCTCGTCGGAGTCGCCCGCCTCCAGTCGTTCACGGATGAGCACCCGGACGGCCTCGGCGGCTGGGGTGTCGCTGTTGGCAACCGCCTGGCTGGCACACGACGGGCAGCGGATCGACTTCTCCAGGTTGTGGGCCCGCTCATCGAGGGTGGGGGGCTTGCCCCCCAAGGTCCCCACCGCCAAGAGGGCCACCACCACCACGGCCATCAGCGCCCACGGCCACCAGCCGACCCGACGAGTCGCCGAACCCGAACCGCTCATGACCCCGCTCCAGAGGTCTCAGAGACACCGGCCTGAGCGGCAGCCGCCCGGGTGTATGCCTCGATGGCGGCGTTGAGCTGAGCCTGGGTCACTCCGCTCACGAACCGCTCGACCACCACCCCGGTGGGGGCCACCAGGTACGACTCGGGCACCTTGGCCACCCCCCAGTCCAAGGCGGTGCGTCCCTGGTCGGAGTCGAACACCGTCCAGTCGCCGCCCCGTTCCCCGAAGAAGCGACGCACGTCGTCGGCGTCGTCGGAGTAGACCACGCTCACCACCCTGGCGTCTCCCGTCTCGGTGTGTTCCTGGGAGAACTTGACCAGTTCGGGGTGCTCGACCTTGCAGGGCACACACCAGCTTGCGAAGAAGTTGACCACCACCCAACGGTCGGTGGCCCCGATGTCGAACGGCTCACCCAGCAGAACCTCACCTTCGATGCCCGGGGCGGGCTGACCGATGAGGCGACTGGTCGACCGGCGCTCGGTAGCCGGGTCACGGGTGGCCAGCAGCACCACCAGTAGGGCCAGAATCACCCCGGCCACGATGGCAGCGGTGCGAGCCGGTCGCCCCCGGGGAGCGGTCACGTCGCTCATGCCGACACCGCCGCGGTGGGCACTCGCCGCTTGCCGGGGAAGATGGCCAGCAGCGAACCCACTGCCATGACCCCGCCGCCGATCCACAGCCACACGATCAGGGGCTGCACGATGATCTTCACCGATGCCGAGTCGTCGGCCCCTGGAGTGTCGGTGAGGGTGAGCAGCACCGAGTCGCGGGCGGTGTTGTGTACCGACGGCTTGCCGATCTGTTGGGTGCCGTTCATGAACTGCTGGATGGCCGGCTCGTGTACCCGGCCGTCGAGCTTCAGCTGGGCGCCCACCTGGCGGCGGGCGGCGTTCATGTCGGTGCTGGGTCCGAGGTAGGTGATCTCATGTCCCCTGACCGTGACGGTCGAAGGACATCCGGCGGTGGCCTGGACACACATTCGGGCATCTCGTTCCACCGAGTAGGCCCCCGAGGCCGCCAGTGCCACCCCGATCATGAGCACTCCGAGGTGCACCACCATGCCGCCGTTGGTCCGTCCCACCAGCCCTCGCCAGCCCTGGCGACGGGTGGCCAGCACCAACTGGCGCAGCGCCGCCCCGCCGGCGAACCCGGCCAGGAAGAACGCCAGCAGCGGGGCCAGACCCCGGGCCCCGACCGCCACCGCGAAGGCCAGCAGCCCGGTACCGACCCAGCCCGGCCACAACAGCCGGGTACGCAGGGTTTCGGCCGACGCCTTGCGCCATGGCAGCACCGGTGCCACCGCCATGAGGAACAGCAGCACCAGCCCGATCGGCGTGGTCATCCGCTCGAAGTAGGGCTCACCCACACTCACCCGGTCCTGGGTGAGCGCCTCTGAGATCAGCGGGAACACGGTGCCCAGCAGCACCACGAAGGCGAAAGCCGCGAACACGATGTTGTTGAGCAGGAAGGCGCCCTCGCGCGACACCGGCGAATCGATTCGGGCCGGGGAGCGCAGACGGTCTCCCCGCCATCCCACCAAGCCCACCGTGACCAGCAGGATCAGCCCGAAGAACCCCAATAGCAGAGGACCGATCGACGATTCGCTGAAGGCGTGCACCGAGTCGATCACCCCCGAGCGAGTCAGGAAGGTGCCCAGGATGGTCAGGGCGAAGGTGGCGCACAGCAGCGACAGGTTCCAGACCCGCAGCATGCCCCGACGCTCCTGCACCATCACCGAATGCAGGTAGGCGGTGCCGGTGAGCCACGGCAGGAACGAGGCATTCTCGACTGGGTCCCACGCCCAGTACCCGCCCCAGCCCAGGACCTCGTGGCTCCACCAGGCCCCGAGCACGATGCCCACGGTCAAGAACGCCCAGGCGATCATGGTCCAGCGCCGGGTCTCGATCAGCCAGCCCTCGCCCAACCGACCGGTGACCAGTGCAGCCACCGCGAAAGCGAACGGCACGGTGAACCCCACGTAACCCAGGTAGAGCATGGGCGGGTGGAAGGCCATGAGTGGGTGGTTCTGGAGCAGCGGGTTGGGCCCGGGACCGTCCAGTGGCGGATCGGCCAGCACCCGGAACGGGTTGGCCGGGCCCAACATCAACCCGAAGAAGAACAGGCACACCACGAACATGGTGAGCATGGCCCACGCCACCAGCGGGTCGTTGAGGCGGTCACGGAACTTCAGTGCCACCGCCACCGTGTAGCCCGTGAGTATCAGGGCCCACAACAGGATCGAACCCTCCAACGCCGACCACAGGGTGGCCACGTTGAACAGGGCAGGGGTGGCATGTGACCCGTTGTTGGCCACGAACTCGAGCGAGAAATCGCGGGTGATGAGCGCCCGTTCCATGGCCACCACCGCCAGCACCGCTCCCCCGGCCACCATGAAGGCGTAGGTGCGGGCCATGCCCATCAGTTCGGACCGGCGGCCCCGAATGCCCGCGGCCAGGGTGACGATGGCTCCCAGGGCCCCCACCAGGCCCAGCACCACCCCACCGGTGCCCAGAGCGGCGTTCACGAAGCGTCCGGCCGCTCACCTCGGCTCGGTGCCTGGGTGGGGTCGGTATCGGAGTCGGCGTCGTTGGCCGGGACCCGGTCGGGGTGCTGCTGTTCGTAGTCGCCGGTATCGGCCTTCTTGTAGTCCTCGGTGTGCTTGACCAGCAGACGGTCGCTGTCGAACTCGGTGCCCGCCGCGTTCCACGAGCCTTCGGCCACCACCGGCAGGCCGGGCTTGAACAGGGCCGGTTCCTTGCCGGTGTGGCGCACCGTCACCGACACCCCCCGGTAAGCCACCTGGAACACCTTGGCGTTGCCGTCATCAACCGACTCTCCGACCACCACCCCTTGAAGTCGGAATCGGTCTCGCCCCAGCGACTCTCGTTGAGCCACCGCCTCGTCGGCGTTGCGGTAATAGAGGCTGGCCCCTCGGGCCTGCACGGCCACGAAGGCCACCACCGCCACCAGTCCCACGAGCACCCCCACTGCTCCCCAACGCCGCATCGACCGGGTTCGGCCGACCGCCGCACCCGCTGGGGGGGTGCGGGGGGTCAGATCGAGGCCGCCGTCTTCGAGGTCACGGTCGTCGGGACCGTCGGTGTTCACATCCATCGACGGTTCTCCGGTGGCAATCGTCGACCCACCGAACGACCCCGCCGGATGGTGAACACCGCGTAACCCACCAGGGCTCCCACCACCAGGGCGTAGGAACCCCACACGTAGCCCATCTCGTTGGGTAGGTCGGCGGCCTGGGCCAGCACCGTCGTGAGTATGGCGATCATGACGCTCCCTTGGGGGCGGTGACCGGGTTGGCCCCGCTGGCAGTCTCGGCCTCGGCTCGCCGTTCGGCCAGGGCGGTGTCGAGCCCCTGTTCTTCGAGGCGAGCCCGCACGAACTCCAGTCGGAACCGGTGGACCATCAGCCAGACGTACACCGCAATGGCCACCAGCATCCCGAACATGAGGGCGAACAGCTTGAGTCCGTCGATGGTGGGATCGAGCCGGCTGATGGTGGCCGGCTGGTGAATACCTCGCCACCAGTCAACCGAGTAGTGCACGATCGGCACGTTGGCGAAGGCCACCAGGCCCACCACCGCCGCCCGTCGGGCACGCACGACTGGGTCGAGTACCGCGCCCCGCAAGGCCAGGTATCCGATGTAGACGATCAGCATCAACAGGGTGGAGGTGAGCCGCGGGTCCCACTCCCACCAGGTGCCCCAGGCGATGTGGCCCCACACCGAGCCGGTGGCCAAGGTGAGCACCGTGAACACCACACCCACCTCGGCCGAGGCCGCCGCCAGCAGGTCCCAGCCTTCGCTGCGGCGCACCAGGTAGGCCACCGAGGCCACCGCCGTGACGAAGAAGGCGGTGTAACAGGCCACCGCCACCGGTACGTGCACGTACATGATTCGCACCAGGTCGCCCATGGAGTTCTCCGAGGCGTTGGGCCCGCTGTCAGGCGGGGAGATCACCAGCGCCACTGCCAGGAACACCGCCACCGCCACCAACAGCACCAACCCGAACACACGGCTGGCGCGCGACGCGGTGCCGTCGGGGTGCATCCGAAACAGGGGATTCAAGATTCCTCCAGGAGACTCTCGAAGGCCACCATCCCAATGACCAGGTAAAGGAGTGCGAAAACCACCAGCAACCCGAACCAGCGCCAGCCCGACCCCGAGGCCTGGCGGTAGGCGGCGGCGAAAGCCTGGGTGGCCGAGATCAGCACCGGAGCCACCACCGGCAACATCAGTAACGGCAACAAGGTGTCACGCACCCGCATCCCCGCCGAGAGGATCCCGTACAGCGACCCCACCGCCGCCAGCCCGGCGGTGGCCGCCAGACAGGTGACCACCAGGAGGAGGGCGGCGTGGGGGGTGGTGCCGTAGAACAGGGTGACCCCCGCCAGGAGCACTATCTCCAGGACCAGCATGTGCACCACCAGGCCTGCCACCTTGCCCAAGAAGATGCCAGCAGGGTCCAGGCCGCTGAGGCGCAGGGCGTCGGGCACACCGTCTCCCGCCTCGACTTCGAAGGCTCGTTGGAGGGCCAGCAGGGTGGAGAACAACACTGCCAACCAGAACAGGCCGGGGGTGGCCTCGCTCAGCACCCGTCGATCGGGGTCGAGCGCGAAGGCGAACAGCACCAGCACCAACAAGCCGAAGGGCACCACCTGCCCGGCGATGACCCGGGTGCGCATCTCCAGGCGCAGGTCCTTGCCGAGTATCAGGCCGGCGTCTCGCAGGATGCTCACGGCACCAGCTCCACCGGGTGGGGTTGGGAACCCGCACCGGCCGCAGTGCCCGCGGTCTCCACCGAGGTGCCGCCCGCCAGGTGCACCGTGCGGTGCGCCACCGACGAGGCCCGGTCGAGTTCGTGGGAAACCACCAACACGGTGGCACCCGCGGCCACCGCGTCGCCCATGAGCGAGTCGACCAGGTCTCGGCCCTGTTGATCGAGGGCGGCGTGAGGTTCGTCCAGCAGCCACAGCTCGGGCCGTCTAGCCACCAGCACCGCCAAGGCCACCCGGCGACGCTGACCGGCCGACAACCTGCCCACCGCCACCCCGGCCAACCTGCCATCGAGACCCAGCCTGGCCATGGCGGCATCGACATCGGCGGGACGGGACCGCCCGGCCCTGGCCCAGAACGCCACGTTCTCGGCCACTGACAGGTCGGCGTAGAGCCCAGAGGAGTGGCCCAACAGGCCCACCCGCTGCCGCACCGGACGCGGGTCGGCGCGCAGGTCGACCCCCAGCACCCGGGCCTCGCCGTCGACCACCGTCACCAGCCCCGCGCAGGCCCGCAGCACCGTGGTCTTGCCGGCTCCGTTGGGCCCGGCCAGCAGCACGATCTCACCGGCCCCCACCGTCAGATCCACCCCGGCGAGGGCGGGGAAGCGCCCGAGCAGGCACACCGCCTGACGGAAGTTGACGACGGGCTCCATGGGCGCTGAAAAGGCTACAAGTGCCCCGAGTGGTCCGCCCAACCAGACCGCGCCATGCCTGACTCGGCTCTCGCTGGTGGGCGGGGGGTGACCTGAGCCGGTCGGGGGAGGCACGGTAGCCTCGCCCGCCGATGTTGTTCTCTCGGATCTTGGGCGGTGTGGGCCGCGCGCTGATCGCCTCGGGCGTGTTGATCCTGCTGTTCGTGGCTTACCAGCTGTGGGGAACCAACATCCACACCGCCCGGGCTCAGGAATCGTTGAGCAGTCAGTTCGAACAGGTCCTGGCCACCGTGCCGTCCACCTCCACCACCGCACCAGCCACCACATCGACCATCGCCCCCGTCAATCCCGGTGAGGTTCCGGTGGTGTCGGGGGTGGTGGCCCCCGACAACCTGCCGCTGCCCGCCTACGGCGATCCCATCGCCCAGCTCAAGATCCCCAAGATCGGGGTGGATGCCGTGGTGGTCGAGGGCGAGAGCCTCGAACAGCTCAAGCGGGGTCCCGCCCACTACGAGGGCACCCCCCTGCCCGGGCAGCGGGGCAACTCGGCCATTGCCGGGCACCGCACCACCTACGGAGCGGTGTTCCACAACGTCGACAAGCTGGCGGTGGGCGACCAGATCATCGTTCAGACCATGCAGGGCGAGTTCGTCTACAAGATCGACGCCGCCCCGTTCATCGTGAAGCCCAACCAGGTAGAGGTGCTCGAGGACAAGGGTGACAACCGCATCACCCTCACCGCCTGTCATCCCAAGTACTCGCTTCGCGAGCGCATCATCGTGACCGCAGTCATGGTGGGTCAGCCGGCGCCGCCCATCGCTGGCCAGGCCGAGGCAGCCCGTGAGGCGGCGGCAATCGCCGGCGAGGACGGTGAGGTATCAGCGACCCCGACCCGGGCCGAGATAGATGGTGAGTTCACCGGAGACCCGGCGGCACGGGGCCCGGCCATCATGTGGGCCCTGGTGTGCGCCGGAGTCTGGCTGGCCGCATGGGCCCTGTCTCGATTGATCGACCGCCGGGTGGGCCGGCGCCGCCGGAACCGGTGGCTACTCACCTGGAGCCCCTATGTGGTGGGGTTGCCGGTGTTCCTGGTGTGTCTGTACGCCTTCTTCGAGAACCTCTCGAACCTGCTGCCCGCCAGCTTCTGAGGCGGTAGCGCGCCGTAGCGAGCGCTTGAGCATCGCTGATGGTCGTCGCGGATGCGGTGGCGACTTCGCCCTGGTCGGGAGTTTTTCAGCGACCCTGGAAACTGGGGCGGCGACGGGACCGAAAAGCGTCGATGCCCTCGGCGAAGTCGGCGCTGGTCCACGCCCGGTCGAAGGCCGCCGCTACCTCGGGGTCGGCCGGTAGGGCGGGCTCCAGTCGATTGAGCATGAGCTTGTGGCCAGCGATGGTGAGCGGAGCCAACACGGCGATCTCCTCGGCCCACGCCAGGGCCTCGGGCAAGGCGCCCTCACGGTTCACCAGTCCGAGGCGCAGGGCCTGGTCGCCGCGCACCACCTCGGCCGCCAACAGGATGGCCCGGGCCACGCTGGGCCCGGCGAGGGTGGCGATGCGCTGCACCGTCCAGTGGTTGACCATCAAGCCCAACTTGGCCGCCGGCACTCCGAAGCTGGCATCGGCGGTGGCCACCCGCAGGTCGCACGCCACCGCGAGCTGAGACCCGGCCCCCAGCGCCGATCCCTCCACGGCGGCGATGGTGGGGAACGTCACCTCTCGCAGCCGGTCGAGCACCCCCTGGAGCAGCGTGGCGAAGGAGGCGTCCTCTACCCCGGTGAGATCAGCTCCCGAGCAGAAGTGACCCGCCGCCCCGGTGAGTATCAGCACCCGAGTGGGACGGGCCGACGCCGCCTCCAATGCCGCAGTGAGGTCCTCCAGCGTCTGGTGGTCGACCGCGTTGCGACGCTCGGGCCGGTCGAGAGTGATCACGGTGAGGACATCACCCTCCACCCCCGCGACGCCACGGATCTCGGTGTGCACAGCCACAAGGACTCCTCCTGGTTGTGGGCAGACCGGCCAGCCGACCGGATCTCAGGACCAGTCTGCCGCGAGGGCACCTCGCAGGTGTCGATAGCGAAGTGGCCTGACCGGTTCCTCGCCGGCGACCAACAGGCCCTCACCGAGGGAGGGGGCTCAGGCTTCACCATCTCATGGCGTCACGGCTCGGGCGAGGAGTTCTCGCCGGCTCGTCGTACCGGTCTTGACGAAGATCGCTTTGAGGTGGTCTTGGACGGTGTGCTCCGAGACGCACATGTTTTTGGCTATGGCACGGGTGTCGGCCCCTGTGGCCAGCAGGTCGAGCAACTCGGTCTCCCTGGCGGTGAGCCCAGCGGAACGCCAGAACAGGTCGAGCCGCTCCGCCGGTGACGAACGCTCGATCGACACTGCGATGTCACCGCCGATGCGGGCCGCTCGGAACGTCAACCATTCCCTGCCGTCGAGGTGGACCCGTGCGGTGGGCGGGTGATCGTCGATGCCGGCTTCGGTGGCGAGAAGTTGAGCAGCCACGTTGTAGGCGCCGGCCGGGACCGGTGGGCCGTGACCATCCGGCGGGACCAAGGCTCGAAGATACCGCTCGGTCTCGGGGGTCTGTCCCTTGACTCCGAGCTGATCATTGAGGACGAGCACGACCGGACCAAGCCACGGGCCGCCAGCGATGGCCTCGGTCGACCGGGAGAAGGTTCCCAGGGTGCATCGCCGCAGGGCCGCGGTGATGTCTGGGACGTGACGGGCAAGGGCCCGGGCCTGCTCGTCGGTGAACGCACCGCCAGAACGCCACAGGTCGAGGAACGCCCAGCACCCGAAACGGTCCCGGAACACGATCGATGCGACGTCGCTCACGCCGTGATCGGTGAGGAGTTCCCGCCACACGAGGCTCCGTTCGAGTTGGCCACCGGTGGCCGCGTGAAGTGAAACGATCGGTTCGAGCTGGTGGGTCCAACGGTTGAGCTGCGTCGCGTACTTCAGTCGGATGAGGCGCGGCAGGTCGGCGAGGCACGGGACGTCGGCGATGGGCGAGATACCAACTTCGCTGGCCGGATCGGTGAGCAACCAGGCGAAGGCGTCGAAGGGTACGAGCCGTCGCAGTTCAACGAGTAGCGAAAGGCGGAGTTCTCGCGCGTCGTCGATGCGCTCGCACAGGCCCGAGATAGACATGAGCGAACGCTACGTCCGGAGACGAAGGAAAGTCCCCAACTTCCTGGGATACCCGTGGACGGTGGACGGCCGTACGTTCGATTCATGTTCATCCTCCACATCGAGCACCCGATCACCGACTTCGAGACCTGGGTGGCGGCCTTCGACCTGTTCAGTGACGCCCGCCGAGAGGCTGGAGTGCGATCGCACCGCGTTCTTAGACCGGTCGATGATCCGTGCTACATCGTGGTCGAACTCGAGTTCGACACCGACGATGCCGCGCTTGCGTTCCGCCATTTCCTCCAGACGGTGGTGTGGGCAGTTCCCGAGAACGCCCCGGCACTGGCAGGCGACCCGAAAGCGGTCGTACTCCGCGCCGAGCAGGTGTAGCGACCGGTCATGGGGAACGACTCTGAGCCTCGCAAGCGCGGTAGTCACGACGCAAGGAGCGGGCCTGTACGGATGCGACCGGTTCGCCGTGGTTCATCCTGTCGGCTGAGCATGGCCTGGTGGAGCCCTCAGGAGGTGGACCGTCGCTAGCGTTTCGCTGATGGGGATGATCACGTTCTGGGTGCCGGTGTCAGAGATCGAGTCGGCAGAGCTGGTCAACGGGCAGATCGAGCCGTGGGACCTGTTGGAAGATGACCGTTGCATCGATGTGGACAAGGCGTGGCACGCCATCCACGTGACCCTCACCGGCGGGATCGACGAGGTGGACACAGCCCTCGGGCTGGTTGTGCTCGGCGGTACTGAGTTCGGTGAGGATGGTGGCTACGGCCCGCCCCGGCTGCTCACCCCCGAGCAGGTGCGGGTGGCCAGTGAAGCTCTGGACGAACTGGGGCCGGGCGGGTTCGCCGAGCAACTCGACATCGGCGAACTGGACCGGCTCCAGGCCTACCCGTCGGTGTGGACCGAGGACCACGACGAGCTGCGCGCCTGGCTCGGCGACGGGTTCGACGTGGTGGCGGCCACCTTCCGCCGCGCTAGCGCAGACGGCTCGGCGATGCTGATCATGTTGAGCTGAACGCCCCATCGCGGTCGCGCTGGTCAACCGATCGACCGCCGCTCTGACCGTCCGAAGGCTCAGCGGCCAACAACTCATCGAGCAGCGACGTGACCCGCTCCCGGGCCTGATCATCGGGCGGGACGGGCGCGTAGAGGGCGGCATCGATTGCGGCGCCGACCTCGGCCACCCGCGGGTCGCTCAGATGGCGGGCCAGGGACCGGGCGTAGGAGGTGGCAGTTTCGAAGTCGGACCGGGGCCGGCCTGACCGGTCCCCCAGCCGTACCAGGGCGGCGTCGGTGACCGCCGCCCAACCCACTGGACGGGCCGCCCGGCGCTCTCGGTACCGTCGCACCGCCACCACCAGGCCCCACACGGCCAGACCTACCGCGACCAGGCCCGGAACCAACTGCACGGCATGGTCCAATGCCCAGCGACCTGCGGCTGGGTCAGGGCGTTCGGTGCCGGCCAGGGGCACCGACGCCGTGGGATCGAAAGCCACCCACCCCTGGTCGGGAAACCACACCTCGGCCCACGCGTGGGCGTCTCGCTCGCGTACCATGTAGGTACCGGTGAGCGGCTGGGCCTCACCCGGGGCATAGCCGGTGACCAGCCGGGCCGGGATGTCATTGACCCGCGCCATCACCACCAGCGCCGACGCCACCTGCTCACACCAGCCCACTCGGGAGCTGAACAGGAAGTGATCGACCACATCCACCCCCCGAGGTGAGAGCGGGGCGTCGAGTGAGTATCGGGTACGGCGCCCCATCCACCGCTCCAACGCCCGGACCCGGTCGTAGTTGTTGCCGGCACCCGCCACCGCCGCCCGAGCGGCACGACGGACCCGCTCGGTGGTCACCGGGTCAGCGGCGTAGCGGCTGGAGATCTCGGCTGGGATCGGACCGTCGGCCTCCCGCAGCACCTCTTCGCTCAGTCGGTTTCGGCGCGAGACCACCGTGTAGGTGGCGCCCCGACCCAGGGGTATGTCGGCCGCGACCAGAGTGCCGTCAATGCTCTGGGCCACCCTCACCGGTGCCTCCACGCTGACCGCGCTGGCCGCCGCGAACAACACGTCGCTGTAGGTGGCCTCCATCTGAATCCTCTGCACCAACCGGTCGTCACCGGCGACGCCCAAGTCGGTGGGCTCGGCGATCACCCGGCCGTCCTCGGCCAGCTCGAAGCGGCGCGTGCGGGACTGGGACCAACGTCGACCGTCCCAGCGGTCGAAGGTCTGGCCCCGCCAGAACGTGGCCCGCTCGGCATCGACCTTGAACACCACGGCATCGGTCAGATCGGGTCGGTCGGTCATGTCGAGTTGGTTGGCTGCCACCAGCGGGTTGGATCCCCCGGTGAGGTCCTCGAGGCGGGGGCCGTCGCCGGCCGCGATGGGACGACTCACCCAGCTCATGGCCAGCGGGGTCAACACCGTGGTGAGGGCCAACACCGCCGCCATCACCGCTACCGCCCGGGTGAGGACACCTCGGCGGGCCGAGGCAGCCACCCCAGCCGACATTGGGGGGTGGGCATCGGTGTTGATCCGATCGGCCACCACCAACAACCCCGCTACGCCTGCCACGAGCAGCCAGGGTGCGGCCGGTCCGCCCAGCAGAGGTGCTGGCACACCCCCGTTTCGGGCGTGAACAACCACGGCCGCCATGACCGTGAAACTCACTGCCGACGAGAGGGCGGCACCGCCGACCAGCAACGATCCCAACGCCCCCATCAACGCCCCCAACCCGAACCCCGCAACGGTGGACGCCCCGAGCAGGGCTGCCATCGACCACCCGGTGGAACCCGCCAGCAACGCGGCGCCCACCACTGCCACCGCCCGCAGAACCGGGTCCTGGTCACGGTCGATTCTGCTCAACGACCGATCTCCACCACTGGCCACCCCGGTGGCGGCACACCGGGCGGGCCGGGAACCGCCCGGGCCAGTCGACGCCCGGCCTCCACCGGATCCGACACCGGGGCCACCACCGGACCGTCGGCCTCACAGGTTGCCAACAGCAGGACTCCTCCACTGGCCAGCACTGCCCGGGCTGCGCCCAAACCGTAGGACGCCGCCCGTTCGGTTTCGGATCCCAGACCCCGAAGGTCGACCACCACCGCCTGGCCAACCGGGCCTGGTGGTTCCAGCTCTCGCACCACCAGACTCCCGGTGCGAGCCGAAGTGGGCCAATGCACCAGATTCTGGGGGTCCCCCGCAACGTAGGGACGGACCGAGCGCACCAGATCACCGCCCAGGGTGGGTCGGGCCACCGGCCGAGGGCCGGCATCGACTGGAGCCGGGCTGGGATGCCAGGTAACCGCCAGCGGCCGAGGAGCCACCGCCACCGGTCGAGGTAGGTCCACCCACAACACCCGGCAAGCAGCCACCACCCCCAGCGGTGCCGTCACCCGCACCTCGACCCGGACCGTCGAGAAACACCCCCGCCGATCGGCCAAGTGCCGCAGTTGCCCAGACGAGGGGACCTGGGCATGATCCCACGAACCGACGGGATCCAGTACCCGGATCTGACAGCGCGTGACCCGCCCGGTCAGCTCCACATCCAGCCCCACCAGATCGCCCACGGTCACATCGGCGGGTGCCATCGCTGTCACCCCGATACGGCGGACCGCCACCATCGGAGCCACCGCTCCCACCAGTAGCACCGCCACCGTTCCCGCCACCACCACTGCCCCGACCTGAGGGTCCAGAGAGGGGGGGTTACTGGTCAACACCATGACCAGAACCAGCACCAACCCCAACCCCAACCCCGTTGGCCGAACACCACCCAACCGGGCGAAGAATCCGCTGGACCTGCGGGAGCGAGCCAACTTTCCTACCCCAGCCGGGCCACGTCTCAGCGGCCTGAGGGTCGAGGTACCGAGATGGCGGCCACCAGGTCGGTGATGATGTGGCGTGCGGAGCTGGTGTCGACCGCTCCCCCCACCGCCACCCGATGAGCGAACGACGCCGCCGCCACCGCTTGCACATCATCAGGGGTCACGTGGGCTCGGCCACTGACCACAGCATGAGCCCGAGCGTTGTGCAACAGACCAACGCTGGCCCGAGGCGATACCCCCACCGTGATGTCGGGGTGGCGACGGGTGGCGGCGGCCAAGTCGAGCACATAGTCGACCACCGCCGGAGCCACGAACACGTGGCGCACAGCGTCGACCGAGTCGGCCACCACCGCCGGAGTGCTCACCGGCCCCAAAGCCCCGAACACCTCGGTTCCGCCCCGCCCGGTGAGGATCTCGCGCTCGGCCTCACGGTCGGGCAGCCCCATCGACACCACCGCAGCAAACCGGTCGAGCTGACTCTCAGGCAGCGGGAAGGTTCCGATCTGGCCGTATGGGTTCTGGGTGGCCACACAGAAAAACGGATCGGGAAGCCGATAGGTGGTGCCGTCAACGGTGACCTGCCGTTCCTCCATGGGCTCCAGCAGAGCAGCCTGAGTGCGAGGAGATGCCCGGTTGATCTCATCCACCACCACCACGTTGGCGAACAAGGGACCGGGCCGAAACGTCCAGCTCCCATCGGCTGGTGAGTACACCGAGGTGCCGGTGATGTCAGAGGGCAACAAGTCGGGAGTGCACTGCACCCGACCGAACGCCCCACCAATGGCGGTGGCCAGACTCTTGGCCAGCAAAGTCTTGCCGGTACCGGGTAGGTCCTCGACCAGCAGGTGACCACCCGCCAGCAACGCCACCACCGCCAGACGGACCTCGGCGTCTTTACCCCTCACCGCTCGGGTCACGGTGTCGACCAGAGCGCGACCAACCTCCACCGCAGCGTCGACTCGGCCTGACACCTCACCGGCGGTCACGGTCATGGCGCCATGGTGCCACGACCTGACACCTGGCCGTCGCCCACCCCCACCCGACGTGGGAAACTCGGCTGCCCTGTGAGCACCGGGGCCCTGACAGGAGGACCAGAAATGCCGTTGGAAGGACACTACGAACCAGCCACATGGTCGGTGGCCGCCGAGCAAGTGGAGCTGTACGAGTCATCGGGCGGCACCGAGGGCACCGTGCTCAACGGCGCGCCATGCGTGGTGCTGTGGACCCGCGGCCGCACCACCGGCCATGTGCGCAAATCGCCGGTGATCCGGGTGACCGACGGCGAGCACTACGCCGTGCTGGGCTCCATGGGCGGCGCCCCCAAGGACCCGAGCTGGGTCGCCAACATCAAGGCTGACCCCCACGTGACCCTCCAAGACGGCCCGGTAGTGCGCGACTACACCGCCCGCCTCCTCGACGGCGACGAGCGCGCCGAGTGGTGGAGCCGGGCCGTGGAGGTGTGGCCGCCCTACGAGGAGTACCAGACCCGCACCGACCGAGTGATCCCCGTCATCCTCCTCGACCCACACATCACCAGCCAGTAGCCCAACTGACGCATCCTCAGGCGCTCACCCACGAGCAGGCTGGACGCTGGCGCTTCCACACCGACTTCCGCCCAGATCTACACCCACACCACCAACAGACTCCGCTTCGGTGATCTGGGGTTTCTTACGCGCGGACACCATGAAGGAGATGTTGCGGTCAACACAGCCGCCCAGAAAGTCCCGGGTGCACCCGGCCGAATCGGCTCGCACCACGATCTGACGGTTCACCACGTCAGGGGCCTCGCCCGGCCGGTGGCCGGCAGCGATCTGGTCACCGAGTTGGCTGACCGCGGTGTCCAACACGGACAAGTGGTCACTCGCGGTGTTCGCGCCGGCGTTGCCTGCCCGCAGGATCCCCGCGAGTGCTTCACCGGTGCGGTCCGCGAAACAAAACATCGGATGAAACCCGAAGGTGCCTTTGAACGTCGGCGCGGCATCCTGTGGTTTTCCGAGTGCACCTCGATCAGGGACGCGTCGATGTCCAGGATCACCCGATCGTCGATACAACCGGCCGGGAGACGGGACCACACTCGCTCACGGACTCCTGCGACAGCGTCAGCGATCCGGCCCCGAACCCCAGGCGTGATCTCACCGAAGGTTCGGGACAGGGTCGTGTCCGAGGGAACCGCTCCGAACAGGTCCGCGCCGACACGCAGATGTTCGATATCTGAACAGCACTCACCACCACCGACAAATCAGACCCGTGAAGAATCAGGGCTAGGAGCGGCTGTCACATTGGAGGGCCTTCGATGTGCGTCGCGTACGGACCGATCGTGTTGAGGATCTGATCGATGTCGGCTGGCGCGGCTGGGGGAAGCCCACTGTCGCCAGCTGGTTCGCTGCAGTCGAGGTGCCACTGTTCGAAACCACCCGGAGACACGATCTCGATCCACCGCGCCGTCTCGGACTCCACTCGGAAGGTGTGAGGTATGCCGCGGGGAAGGAATACGAACCCGCCGGGCCCGACGACGCGGTCCTCTCCGTTGAGCCGGAACGTCACCTCTCCCTCAAGTACCAGGTAGGCGTCGTCCTCTCGTTCGTGGCGGTGTAGTGGCGGACTGAACCCCTTGGTGGCCTCCTGCACCATGACGCCGTAGGCGCCACCCGTCGATGCCGCAGGTGCAACCACGGCCATGCGTGATCCGAGGAACCACCGGGTATCCACCTCGTCAAACAGATCCGGCACGACTGCCTCCAGGTCGGTAAGAATCTCTTATCACTCTGAATGGTAAGGTCGTATTACTAATGACGCAACCACCTCATCTCGCCTCGGCCGATGGCAGGCCCGCCGGAGATCCCAACCTGGGGACCCTGTTGCGCGATCCGTACCTCGCGTTCTCGGCCGAGTTGCTCGTCCGACTCCACAACGCCGGCTACACCGATCTCCGCCCGGCACATCTCGTCGTCTTCCAGCACATTGACCCTTCCGGATCGAGGATCACCGACCTCGCTGCGAAGGCCCACATGACAAAGCCCTCCATGGCCTACCTAGTCGAGCACCTCGAGAACGCTGGCTATCTGCAACGGTCTGGAGATCCGACCGATGGGCGAGCTCGCATCGTCGCACTGACCGAGCGTGGGTGGCAGCAGATCAACGACGCGCTCGACATCATCGCGACGATGGAGCAGGAACTCGCCGACGCCCTCGAACCATCGAGGCTGATGACGCTGCGGTGCTTGCTTACGCAGCTTGGCGAGCAGATCGCAGGGGCCTGGGTCGATGGGTGACCTTGCCGCGTTCCATCACATCGCGTTGACGGTGAGCGATCTCGACCGGAGTTTGGCGTGGTACACGGAGGTGCTCGGGTTGAGGGAGTTGTTCCGTGAGGAGGGCGGCACGCGGCGCGCTGCGGTCATGGGGTTTGCCGGTGGTGGCTACAGCATCGGTCTTGTCCAGCACCTCCACGCCGATAACGCGGTATTCGACCCGCTGTCTACGGGGCTGGATCACCTCGCGTTCTCCGTAGCGTCGCTCGATGATCTGACCGGTTGGGCCGAGCGCCTCGACCACTGGGGGATTGAGCATTCGGGCGTGCTGACGGTTCCGCCGGGAGCGATCCTGAACTTCTCCGACCCCGATGGCATCGCCCTCGCCCTCTTCTGGGATGACCCGGTAGCGGCTCCGCAGAAGACATGATGTGCACCTTCCTGACGATCGGCCTCGTGGTGCCGATTGCCTCGGGTCGGCGCGGTCGATGGGCCGGTTTTGCCACTCGTCCATCTCGGCGAGCACGGCGTCGGTGATCTACGGGATCGTCTCGCGCTAGACGTCGGTGCCATACCCCTCCGCGAGATGCGCTTGGACCTCCCCCGTCCTCAAGCCCTTCGCTGTCAGCGCCATCACCACCGCGTCGCCGCTGATGCTTGCGAGCGACCTTCGGTTCGAAGCTGCAGTCAGGGTCGGTCGCGTGTGCTGGGGAAGTCAGTTGTGGTAGGAAAGCAAAAGAGGTCTCGCCGGTGACACTGGAGGGGTTTGTGGTGTGGGCTTCCCCTGAAACCGTGGAGGGTTTCTGATTAGGGATTGATGCTGGCAGCCGGCGTGGTGTGGACGCCAGTGAGGTGACCCCCTGGAAGTGGTCCAGGAGTTGTGCGGTTCAGGCCACACGAGAATGCGTGGTGGAAAGGAACTGGGCTGTCATGTCGAAACGTCGCCGGCGTACGCCGGAGCAGATCGTCCGGAAGCTCGCTGAAGGTCGCAAGCTCTCGCGGGAGTGATGACCGTCGAGGAGGTGTGCCGCCAGTTCCAGATCGCCGAGTCCACGTGGACAAGGTGGGAACACCAGTACGGCGGCATGGGCGTCGATGACGCGAAGCGTCTCAAGGAACTCGAGATCGAGAACGCCCGTCTGAAGAAGCTCCTCGCGGAGGCCGAGTTGGACAAGGAGATGCTCCGAGAGGTCGCGAAGGGAAAACTCTGACCCCGAACCGCCGTCGTGCAGCCGTGGTGATGCTGCAGGACCGGTCGGGGTTTCTCAGCGGCGGGCCTGCCGGCTGGTCGGCCAGCTCCGCAAAGAACACGGCTGGTCCCAAGCCGAACTCGGCGAACGCCTCGGCACCGACAGCCAACGCGTCAGCCGCTACGAGAACGAACGCATCACCCCCAGCATCGACATGCTCGTCCGTCTCGCCCAATCTCTCGACGTGTCCGTCGACTACCTCGTCATCGACACCGCTGGCCGCCGACCCCTCACCGGCCCCGACCACGAACTCGCCGACCGCGTCAACGACCTCGCCAACCTCGACCCCGACGACCGCGACGCCATCCTCCACATCCTCGACGGCCTCATCGCCAAGAACCGCGTGCGGGCCGCCCTACGCGTCGTCGACCAATCGCACCGCCGTCAGCAGGCG
>CAUJFC010000211.1 GCA_963169755.1 Actinomycetota bacterium
CCACCCAGAAGGTCAACGAGGCAGTGGAAAACGGCAAGATCACCCAGGAGCGAGCCGACGAGATCATCGCCAACCTGCCCGAGCGCATCGCCAAGCTGATCGACCGCACGCCCCGCCACCGCGGCAACTGAATCCCCCAACCGACCACTGAGGTCGGACCCGAGGAGGTCACCGGATCCGGCCGGTGACCTCTTCGCTTTTTTGGTCAGACCGCTTCAGCGGGGCCCGGCCGATGCGAGCTGGAGATGCCGGTTCACGAGCCCGATCCCGGCTCAGAAGTAGATGATTCCCTTGGCTCGGGCCTCGACCTTGTCGATGTCGTCGGTCCAGGCACCGGTGGACAGGTACTTCCAGCCACCGTCACAGACGATCATCACCACCACTCCGGAGTCGATGGCGGCCGCACACTTGACAGCCCCCGCCGCGATGGCCCCCGAGGAGATCCCAGCGAACACGCCGACCTCGGTGAGGCGCCGGGTCCACTCGATCGACTCTCGGGGACGCACGATCATCTTGCGGTCGAGCAGGTCGTAGCCGTTCCAGTCGGTGAACACCGGCGGTACGAAACCCTCGTCGACGTTCTTCAGCCCGTCGACCATCTCGCCGGCCGGTGGCTCTATAGCCCACACCTCGACGTCGGGCTTGTGTTCCTTGAGGTAGGTGCCGACCCCCATGAGGGTTCCGGCCGTACCGAGACCGGCCACGAAATGGGTGATGTCGGGTACGTCGGCCAGGATCTCGGGCCCGGTGCCTTCGTAGTGGGCGCGGGGGTTGGCGTCGTTTCCGTACTGGAACGGGAACCACCAGTCGGGGTGCTCGGCGGCCAGAGCCTGGGCCCGGCGCATGGCTCCGTTGGAACCCTCGGCCGCCGGCGACGGGATGATCTCGGTACCCCACACCTCCAAGGCCTGGCGGCGCTCGACCGAGACGTTCTCGGGTAGCACCACCTTGAGGGTGTAGCCCCGCATTCGACAGATCATGGCCAAAGCGATGCCGGTGTTACCCGAGGACGACTCGAGAACCACCGATCCCGGCCCGAGGAGGCCGTCGCGCTCGGCGGCCAGAACCATCGACTTGGCAGCGCGGTCCTTGACGGAGCCACCCGGGTTCTGGCCTTCCAACTTGGCGCAGATCCGCACCTCCGGGTTGGGGCTGAGCGGGCTGATGTCGACCATCGGCGTGTTGCCGATCAGGTCCATCACGTTGCTGTAGAGCGCCACCACTGCTCCCGGGTGCGGGCGAATCGAACCAGGGCAGCGTATCGGGCCGCACCTCGCAGGCCTTACCCCTCGATGATCTCGACCGGCTCCTCGACGATGGTCCCTCCGTCGAGGAGCCAGCAGCGCAGCATCGGGTGGGTGTCACGCAGAGAGACGATCACGTAGTGCCACCCCTCGAGCAACGGGTTGTCAGCCTGAGCCACATCGGTGGGCGACGGGTAGGGATCGGTGTGGGTGTGGGAGTGCATGACCCCCACCACGTCCAAGCCCCGTGGGCCCAGGGCGGCGTCGGCTGCCGCGAACCCGTCGGCTCCGATCGAATAGGTCTTGGCCGAGGCGTCGGCATTGCGGGTGGGTACGAAGGCTTCGATGGTGTCACCACCCCACGCCCCTCCGAGCAGACCGCACGCTTCGTGCGGCAGACCGGTGATGGCGTGATCGAGCATCGCCAGGTGAGCCGAGCGGGTGATCCGGAGCATCGGTTCACGGTATCGGCCACGGCCAGCACCACCGCTCACACCGCCGCACCTTCCACCAGCCAGGTCGAACCCCGGAACCGGACCATGAGCGACCCCGCCCGTACCGCCATCAGCACACCGAAGGCCGCCCACACCCAGCTGACCCCCAAGCCGAGGGGGACAACCGGGGCCACCGCCAGGCCCATGGCTCCGGCCGCGCCCGCCATTGCCAGGGCCAAGAAGCGTTGGTCGCCCGCCCCGATCAGCACACCGTCGAGGACGAAGGCCACCGCCGCCAGCGGCTGGAGCACCGCCACCCAAACCAGCAGTACCGAGGCGAGATCGGCCACCCGGTCGTCGGGCGTGAAGACCGAGGGAATCACCGGCGATGCCACGGCCACAACCACGCCCGACATCGCGCAGACCCCGGCGCCGATCACCATCAAGCGCTGGGACACGGCTCGCGCCGAATCGGAGTCACCGGCTCCCAGAAACCGGCCCACCATGGCCTGGGCAGCGATGGCCAAGGCGTCGAGTCCCATGGCCAACAGGTTCCAGACCTCGAAGGCGATCTGATGAGCCGCCACCTCGGCCGGGCCGATCCGGGCAGCCACCGCGGTGAGTGCCACCAGCGAAGCCCGCAGGGCAGCGGTGCGGATCACCAGATGCGCTCCGACCCGCAGCAGTCGGGCCTGTACGGCCGGGTCGGGGCGGAGACTGATACCGAGGGGCCGGGTCGAGCGACCGATGGCCCACAGATACACCGCGGCCCCAGACACCTGGGCCACAACCGTGCCCAGCGCCGAGGCGCCCAGCCCGAACCCCAGTCCCACCACCAGGATCAGTTCGAGAGCGATGTTCAACCCGGAGGAGCCCAGCGCCACCATCAACGGCGTCCGGGTGTCCTGGAGTCCTCTCAGATAGCCGGTACCCGCCAGAACCACCAGAATGAACGGAAGCCCGGCCAGACTCACCCGCAGGTACCAGAGGGCGTGCTCGGCCACCTCACCCCGGGCCCCGAGAGCTCCGACCAACCAGGGCCCGGCGGCCGCCAACACCACCGCCAGGACCAGCCCCGCACCAGCCCCCAGCCACAAGCCCTGCACCGCCTGGATCGCCGCGCCACGCCGGTCGCCTGCTCCCAACAGCCGAGCCACCGCCGCCGTTGTCCCGTAGGCCAGGAAGATGCACAGCGAGTACGACGTGAGCAGCACGGTCGAGGCCACCGCCAGCCCGCCCAACTGTGGTGTCCCCAGATGACCGACCACCGCGGTGTCCACCAGTAGGTACACGGGCTCGGCCAGCAGGGTCACCAACGCCGGCAGAGCCAGCCTGGCGATCTCGCGGTCATAGGTTCGGCCCACCGTTCCAGCATGACCGTCCCACCCCGTCCAGCTCGATCGATATTTGACGGGTCGGGACGTGGGCAACCTCCGATAGCCTGCCAGGCCCGCTCCTGAACCGGTTGCAGATCTGCCATGGCCGCCCGCAAGAACAAGCTCAAACCCAAGCCCGGCACCACCGTGGTGGCCACCAACCGCCAGGCCCGGCGCGACTACGAGATCATCGACACCTGGGAGTGCGGGATCATGCTCAAGGGCAGCGAGGTGAAGTCGCTGCGCGAGGCCCGGGTCACCCTGAACGACGCCTTCGCCCGCTTCGAGGGCCGCGACCTGTACCTGGTGGGGCTACACATCAACGCCTATTCCAACGCCTCGGCCCAGGGCGGTCACGAGCCCGCCCGTACCCGCAAGCGTCTGGCCCACCGTCACGAACTAGAGGAGATGTACCAGCGGGTCAGCCAGGAGCACCTCACCCTGATCCCGCTGTCGATCTACTTCCTGGACGTCCGAGCCAAGCTCGAGGTTGGCCTGGGGCGGGGCCTCAATCACTACGACAAGCGTCAGCTGATCGCCAAACGATAAGACGACCTCGACGCCCGGCGCGCCAAGGCGGCGGGGCGGCGCCGATCCGCCGATCACTGAGGACCCGAGCGGAGAGGTACAGCCTTCGTCGCTGCCAGGCTGGACAGACCTCGGCTTCGCCTCGGTGCAGCCATGCCGTGCTTGTCTGGTCGGCGCGCCTATCGGCGCACCTTCTAGCCCTGTCGGCCCGGTCAAATAATCAGTGGTGACTGGGAGGCGCTCGCCGGTAGCTTGGGTGGGTCACCCACCATCACGTGTCAGTGGGAGACAACCTTGACAAGGGGCTGACCGGTTTCGACGTGGGGACCGGAAGCCGGACGTGCGACCCGAGTTTCTCAGACTCGTTAAACGGGGAACCCAAAGAAGCGCCGATGGCGACTTCGCTCTCGCCGCCTGATCTTCACTGATCTAGCCAAGAGAGACATCGTGACCAGCAATGGCGCACGGGGCCACACCACTACAGCCCGGCAACAGAAGTAGGGGTTGACGGCGAGAAAGACCGCTGACGGTGAGAAAGACCACTGACGTTCCGGAAAGACGGAGCGGAGGGCGCAAGCCCACCTGACCCGGCAGGGAGCCAGCCGCCACGGCTCAGCCTCGGGAATGGTCGTAGCACGGTCGTCAACCGCCTCGCGGACGGGAGTTCGATTCTCCCCAGCTCCACCACCCACCTTTTCCACCGAATCTGCGCAGAGCCGCAGAGCGCTGTGAAGGACCACCAGGATCCACCGCGATCGTTGCCCAGCAACGATCGCGGTGGTCGTTTTGGGCCCGAATCAATCCCCAGTGCTCTACGTGGCGCTAGGAAGTACAACAACCTTCCCTGGACGGCAGTCCAAGCCTAGCGTGGTGGCCATGGCGTTCGAGCGCATCACGACCGACCCCGACCGCATGGGTGGCGTTCCTTGCATCCGGGACCTCCGCTTCCCGGTTACCACCGTGGTCGCCATGGTCGCCGACGGAATGACCGTCGCAGAGATCCTCGCCGAGCATCCCGACCTGGAAACCGACGACATGACCGAGAGCCTCCGCTACGCCGCCGTCGCCGTCCAGGAGCGTGAGCTTCCGCTACGCCAGCCTGCATGAGTTTCTGCTCGACCAGAACCTCTCCCCTGCGCTCGCCGCGCTGTTGGCTGAAGCCGGTCACGACACGGTCCACGTACGCGACCTCAACCTCAGCCGGGCTAGCGACGAGCGGGTGATGTCACGGGCAGTAGCCGACGACCGGGTGTTGGTCTCGTCAGACACCGACTTCGGCGAGTTGCTTGCCCGCACGAACGCCGGCGCACCATCGCTACTTCTCCTGCGCCGCCAGTCCGGTCGACGAGCGGCACAGATCGCTGGCCTCATCGCCGCCAACCTCGATTCCATCTCCGACGACCCGGCAGATACCCGAAACCCCAGTACAGCAACGGTTTCTGGACCCTGGTGATCCGCCAGGTTCCGAGGCGTATCAACGACCGCTCGCATGTGCTCGCCGCTGGCGATGGACGAGAGCTCGGCTACGTCGCCATGAACCGAGCCAGCGGCGGCACGACGACCCATGCCACTGCTGACGACCTCGCCCAAGCCGTCGACGACCTCCAGGCCGACTGGGGCGTCGCCCGCCACCAACGCTGGATCACCGACACTCCGGCTCGCCCCGGTCGAGCGCCGATCCCCGCCCGCTTCAGCCGAGCCCAGCCGCCCGTACCGACACAACCGACGTCGCCACGCTCAGCCACCGACCGCAAGCGAGACGCCCTGCGGCGCATGGTCGAACACTCCTGTGACCTCGACGACCTTTGCGCCGGAACCGGCCGCTGGACCCACACGCCCGCCGGCCGCGCCGCCCCGGCCGTTCACGACGCCGACCAACGCATCACCGACGCCCGCCGCGCGGCCACACGACCCGACACACGACGCCGGGACCGCCGAGCCGCCGCCAAGGCCATCCCACAACTCGAAGCCGCCCTAGAAATTGCCCACCACGAGTGGGACGAGCACGGCCTACCCGAGGCGCGCCTGCTCGAGCGTCAGCTCGCCGCAGCCAGGCGAGAGGTCGCCAAGCTCACCCCCGCCGCCGACGCCGAGCACCTCGAACGCATTCGAGCCCGCAGCACCGAACGCTCCCCCGGCCTCGACCGAGGTCTCGGCCTCTAGTCCGACCTCACTCCGAACCCGGGCCTCGGTGAGAGTCATAACCGTACTGCTCACGGTACGGTAGTGACGTTGTCAACTCAGTACTGTTTACAGTACGCTCATGGCGTGACGGATCCCGACGCCGAGACGCTGCTACCTCCAACGACACGTGCTGCGCTCGCCGCGCTCGCACAGCAGGCCATCGAGCCGGAGATGGAGCAGATTCGCCTTCAGTTGACCGAGACGCTGGCTCCCATCCTTGCCGAGGTGACCGAGAGCATGCGGGACCATGTTGCGGTAACGATCGCTCCGCTTCTCGACGAGGTCGTGCGAAGCTCGGGCTTCCAGGAGAGCATCACCGAGGCAGCTCGCGCGATCGCCTTGCGCGCTGGTGTCGAGGAAGCAATCGAGCGCTCCGGCTACCGGTCCGCGCTCTACGCGCTCGCTGCCGAGCACCACGGGTACGTCACCACGGAGATGGCCAAGGCGGTTGGGGTGCCATCGGTCGAGGTCCGCAAGCTCGCGGCACGTGGTGGCATGTCCAACGTCGCACGAGGCCTGTACCGAGTCGATGGTATCGACGGCGGCGAACGAGCCCCTTACGCCGAGGCCGTTCTGCGGGTCGGCGAGCACGCACACCTCGTCGGCGACAGCGTGCTCGCCCTCCACGACCTGGCGCTGGTCAATCCATCTCGGATCAAGGTCGGTACTCCGCGACGCGTCCGAAGAGACCTTCCCAGGTCCGTCCAACTCGTGCACGCACGCATCGACCCGGCCGACCTCACCGAGTACGACAACATCCCCTCGATGACCGTCGCCCGCGCGATCCGCGACTCGATCGGGTCCGTGATGCCCGAACGCCTCACAGATGCCCTCGAACGCGCCATCGACGAGGGACTCGTACGTCGCCGGGATGCGAGCCTCCTACGTGCCGAGATCGGGGCTGCGACATGAGCACTCCCCCGAACGTCAAGGCGCTCCGGAGGGCCGTCGAGGAAGCGGCGGCCCGCCGGTCGGTCGGCCCAGGGCGACTGCAGTACACCGTGGCGTCAACCATCGCCCTACAGATGGTTCCCGCGGGCGCAGCGAAGGGTGGGGGCGCGATCCGCCAGCGGACCAACGAGACGGAGGCACGCCTGACCACCGACCTAGACTTCGCGCGAGTCGCCGACCTAGAGCTCGACCCCTTCCTCGACGCCTACAGCGACCGACTCGAGAGCGGCTGGGCGGGATTCACTGGGGTGCTCAAGGCGGAGAAGTCGAAGCGACCTGACGACGTTCCCTCGGAGTACGTCATGGACAGATTCGGCATCAAGCTCAGGTACCTTGACCAGCCCTACTGCTCGGTCGTCCTGGAGCTCGTGCACTCCGAGGTCGACAGCGCCGAGGCCGCTGTCGACCGGCTTGGCACCGACATCGCCGACATCTTCGCCGAGATCGGGTTGCCCCAGCCCGCACCAGTCAGGGTGCTCAGTGCCGAGCACCAGATCGTGCAGAAGATCCACGCCTGCACCGGGGACGCAGCGAGTGGACGGGCGCATGACCTCATCGACATCCAGATCCTCGCTGCCGTCGAGGACATCGACCACGCGGAGATCGAACGAATCGGCCGCCGCCTGTTCGCCTACCGGCAACGACACTCCTGGCCACCCGTCGTCGTCCCACACGACGGGTGGGACGAGCTCTACGAAGCGGCGCTCGCCGACCTGGACAACGACCTCGTGCTCTCCACGACCGACGATGCGGTCGCATTCGTGAACCGCATGATCGAGACAGCCGCGGACATGTCCGAGGACTGACGGTTCGCTCCGGCCGAGTTGGGCCATCAGCCAAGCCGTTGCTTTCCCGGTTGCTTTCCGATCGCCAGTACGAGGCCCAAGGTCGTTGCCAGAACTGGCGATACCGAACAATCGCTGGATTCTCCCCAGCTCCACCACCACCCTTTGCAGGGAATCTGCGCTGTCGAGCACGTCGATAGCGGAGCCTGGGAACTCATCGAAGGACCAGCCGTCGATCGCCAGGACTGCCAGATCACTCACCGCGGTTATTCGCTTCCGTCAGTTCATCTGCCGCTCGGGGCAGGAGGACCGACAGGGTGGCGAGGATGTCGCGACGGGTCTTCGGGTGGCAGCGTCGGCGAGCTGCCATGGCGTCGATCACCCCGAACAAGCCCGCCGGGTCTCGTTCGACCTGATCGAGCACGAGGGCATCGACGTCTACCGCCTCGACCCCATGAGGCCGCAGCAACGAGGGCGGGAAGTCCCGGAGGTTCTCGGTGACGATTACCGCCGCTCCGACGTGGACCGCGAGCGCGAGCACGTGCCGATCCTTCTCGTTGACCGGCATCTCGGCGATCAGCTCTCCAGGCGGATCCCACTGAGCGTCCGGAAGCGCCCGGTTCATGTGGGCGATCCTTCGATCGATCGCTGCTCGGTCGAGGTCGTCGCGGAGCGCGAGGTTGCGGGTGACTTCTTCGAGGATCTTCGGAGACCAATGGGGTCGAAACAGCCGTCGCGTCGCCATGGTGAGCAGAAGGTCGGTGACCTCGATGCCGTAGAGCACGTTCGCGTCAAGGACTGCGACCCTTGCCGCCATCGGATCCCGGCCGTATCCGAGCTACTGGTAGAGGCCGAGGTCTTCGGCTTCGGCGGTCATCGCATCGAGGGCTGCGTCGGCCTGGCCGTCGAGTCGATCGCGGTAGGCGAGGACGTCGACGAGATTGAGACGTCGATGGGTACCGACCATGTGGTGCGGGATCTCGCCTGCCTCGATCTGCTTGATCAGGTACGGGCGGCTCACGTTGAGGAGTTCAGCGGCCTTGACCGTGGTCAGCTCCGCGTGCAGCGGGATAACCGACACCCCGTTGCCGACGCGCAGGTTCTCCACGATCAACACGAGCAACGCCTTGATGCCCTCGGGAAGCTCGATCGCCTCGCCATCACGGCTCACTAGACGAGAACCACCGACGGCCGCTCCCTCGAGGGCACGCACCACGGCGTCGAGCTCCTCTGGGGCCAGCGTGTCCGGTCGTACCTCGAGCACGTCACTCACGCCGCAAGACTACAAACAATTGCAATAAACGCAACGCGCCCCGACAGCCACCGTGGTCGCCATTGTCGCCATGGTCGCCATGGTCGCCATGGTCGCCATGGTCGCCGACGGAATGACCGTCGCAGAGATCCTCGCCGAGCATCCCGACCTGGAAACCGACGACTTGACCGAGAGCCTCCGCTACGCCGCCGTCGCCGTCCAGGAGCGTGAGCTTCCGCTACGCCAGCCTGCATGAGTTTCTGCTCGACCAGAACCTCTCCCCTGCGCTCGCCGCACTGTTGGCTGAAGCCGGTCACGACACGGTCCACGTACGCGACCTCGACCTCAACCGGGCTAGCGACGAGCGGGTGATGTCACGGGCAGTAGCCGACGACCGGGTGTTGGTCTCGTCAGACACCGACTTCGGCGAACCCGACACACGACGCCGGGACCGCCGAGCCGCCGCCAAGGCCATCCCACAACTCGAAGCCGCCCTATAAGTTGCCCAGCACGAGTGGGACGAGCACGGCCTACCCGAGGCGCGCCTGCTCGAGCGTCAGGTCGCCGCAGCCAGGCGAGAGATCGCCAAGCTCACCCCTGCCGCCGACGCCGAGCACCTCGAACGCATCCAGGGCCGCAGCGCCGAGCGAGCGACCGACCTCGACCGAGGTCTCGGCCTGTAGGTGCTCGTCCCGACTACTCGTCGTGATCCTGTGATTCGCGGCTGGCCAGCAGGATGTGCAGCGTCGGCAGGACCTCCCGGTCCTTGTCGCGGTCCGCGTGCTCCTTGGATGCGATCACATCTGCGAGATGAGCGAGCTGAACCGGGACGTCGTCGGCGCGGCCGTGCACCGCTCGCGTCGCGTAGTGCTCGTAGGAGTGGCGGACCCCGTCGTGATCGGACATGGCCAACATCACGTCGAGGTCACCCGCGTCGGTTCGCCAGTTCGTTACCTGTGCCGAGCGAAATACGCCGCCGTCGGCGAGTCGCACCGGCAGACCCTTGGCCTCCTCGTCGCTCATCCCGCTCACCCGGAGTCTGGCCCCGAGCTCGATCATGGCCGCGCCAAGCCGGGACAGGTTGCTCTCCTCGGCCACCGGCAAGACGTCGAGATCGGTCGTGACGTGGTCGGCACCCTGCATGACCGTGTTCGCTCCGCCGACGACCAGGTAGGTCACAGAGTGCCGGTTGAGCGTCTCGATCAGCCGCCGCAGTTCGAGAGGCGGCGAATCGTCAGACAGCGTCGCCGTCCGCGGGCGCAACGGCCATGGACCGCACCCACTCACGCACTTCGTCCGCCGTCGTCAACACCCGCCCGTCGTTCAGAACGATGTGTTCGTCGTGCGGTGCGCAGCCGTTCGCGTTGATGATTCGCTCCGCCTCATCCAAGGTACGCAGACCTGCCATGGCCCCAGCGTAGCGATGCCGCCGCTGCCAGCGCCCAGAGTGACTCGATCCCCGGGACCGTTCTCACCTCTGCCCAGGGTGCCCCGGCGTGGAGCCGAGATTGGGTCACACCAATCTACATCGTGCACTTGTCCGAGGCCGGGAGGCCGTCGAGCTCTATCGCCACGTCAAGGCGGAACTCGGGCATGGCTGGGAGGAGGAGCCCGCCACGATCCAGCTCCTTCAAGCTTGCTCGCCCGAGGCTCGGTTCACGAGGTTCAACAAACACGAGGAGGGCAAGCTCGGCGCAGACTGGATGTGGTGGTGGCAGGGCCCGTCAGGCGAGTGCTTCGGCACGCTTCGCCCGTACTCCTGGTCGAGTCCTTTCGAGATCAGCGATGGTCGAACTGGGGATCCGATGAACTGGGATCGACGTTGCTTTCCCGGTTGCTTTCTCGGGACCGACGCCGGACCGGGAACCGCTGCTATCGGTGGCGACGCCGCACCGACGCTGGATTCCCCCAGTTCCACCAACCTCATCTCGTGGCCAACGAAGTGAGGAGCGGGCTCCCCGACGTCAGCTACCCGTCAGGGAGCACCTTGAACGCGCTTCGACGCTGAGCGATCGGCAATGGCAAGCAGAGCGGCGGCACCCATGCACGCAGTACCGGGGGCAATGAAGACCCCAATGGTGAGCATGGCCGCCAACGTGGCCATACCGCTGACCACCATGACGATCAGACCTCCCGTGATGCCTCCGAAGCGGATCAACAACATGGCGATGGCTGCCCAGCCCAGCGTGGCTAGGAGCACCTTCTCGGCGGTCTCCGGGCTGCTCTCGAGGGCAGAC
>CAUJFC010000212.1 GCA_963169755.1 Actinomycetota bacterium
CTGACCGACGCCTCATGAGCGGGGATGACGGCAACACGGTGTCGTGGCGGGAGTTGTTGGCCGAGACCACCGACCGGTTGGAGAAATCCGAGGTGGAGATCACCTCTCCGGGGCCCGAGGCGCGCTGGATCGTGGCCGAAGCGAGTGGCTGCGAAGGGGCCGAACTCGAGTTGGCTCTGGATGACCCGGCCACCGTGCGAGGCGTGTCCCGACTCGACGACATGACCGCCCGTCGGTTGAGTGGCGAACCGATCCAGTACGTGCTGGGACGGTGGGCTTTCCGCTCCCTGGATCTGATGTGCGACCGGCGGGTGCTGATCCCCCGCCCCGAGACCGAACAGGTGGTGGGTCACGCCCTGGACGAATTGGACCGGGTGCTGCTGGCCCGACCGGTCGGACATCATCCGATGGTGGTGGACCTGGGCACCGGTAGCGGTGCGATCGGATTG
Source organism: Actinomycetota bacterium (assembly GCA_963169755.1). Classification (GTDB taxonomy): domain Bacteria; phylum Actinomycetota; class Acidimicrobiia; order Acidimicrobiales; family Iamiaceae; genus Aquihabitans. The sequence continues at coordinate 450 of CAUJFC010000212.1, forward strand.
TCGATGGCTCTGGAGCGACCGGGTACCGACGTGGTGATGACCGACGTGTCGCCCGATGCGGTGGCGGTGGCCAGTGCCAATCTGACCGGTCTGGGGATGGCCGGGTCCCGGGTTCAGGTGTTGGAAGGCAACTGGTACGGCGCTCTGCCCGCTCGCCTCGAGGGTGAGATCGATCTGCTGGTATCCAACCCGCCGTACGTGGCCGAGGACGAAGAGCTGCCGCCATCGGTAGTCGACTGGGAACCGTCCATCGCGCTGCTGGCGGGATCCGACGGGTTGAACGCCTATCGGCTGATCGTGGCCGGCGCCCAGAGGTGGCTGGCGGCCGACGGGACGCTGGTACTGGAGATCGGTGCCGATCAGGCCGAAGCGGTCAGGGCTCTGGTGCTGGAGGCCGGATTCAGTGAGGTGTTGGTTCACTCCGACCACGCGGGGCTGGCTCGCACCCTGGTGGCCCGTCTGGCCCCTGTTTGATCAACTGCTGAGAGTCAGCGGTTGATCAGGCCGAGGAGGTCGCGTGCTTGGCGTTCGGTCATGTTCACGGCGATGGTGAACACCGAGTCGGCCAGGTCGGGAGTCTGGATGGAGGGAGCCACCAGCACGGTGTCCTTCCAGATGATGGCTACCGCTCCCCGCCCGTCAGGGGCGGCGGGGCAGGTGGGATCGCCGTTGTAGCACCGGTTGAAGCCATCGTTGAGGGAGTCGACCGACTCGGGCTTGACCCGGGCCAGTACCTGATAGGTGCCCTCGGTCTTGGACAGCGTGGCGTCGGTGATGTCGTTGCCGTCGCCGAAGCGTTCTCCCACCGTGATACAGAACTTGCCGTCGGCGGTGGGGAACGGTCCGTTTGAAGAGGCCGGCTCGGTCTGAGAAGCCACGCCGGCCGAACCCTGGACGGGACGGGTCTGGTCCTGGGCGTTGGTCGTGTTGGTCGTGTTGGCCGTGGTGGTCGTGGCCGCGGCGGTCGTGGTAGTCGACTCGGTTGGGGCCGCCTCGCAAGCCGTGGTGGCGGTGACCGGAGCGAAGAAGAACTCGGCTCGCTCCTGGGTTCGGTCCGGAGCAGTGGTGGTCGTGGTCTCCGCTGCGGTTGACGTCGTCGAGGTAGCGGTGGTGGTCGGGCTGGACTTCTCGTCGGAACCGCAGCCGACGGTGCCGAGCACCAGGCCAGCGGCCAGGGCGATCACGCTGATCGATCGTTGTGGGGTCCGCATGGTCGACAAGATTAGGTTCGCCGGATGCCCACGGTGATTGACCTGGCCAGCCAACCAGAGGCAGCACTGGCCGGGGCTGTATCGGCGCTCCGAGATGGGGGGACGGTGCTTCTGCCCACCGACACTGTGTACGGCGTGGCCGCCCTGCCATCGGTCGAGGGGGCAACCGGTCAGTTGTTCCGCCTCAAGGACCGTTCCGATGCCCAACCCCTGGCGGTTCTGGTGGCCAACGCCGACCAAGCCCGGACACTGGTGGCACCCGAGGCTCTGACCGACAATGTGAACCGATGGATGGTCAGTCTGTGGCCGGGTGCGTTGACCATCGTGCTGCCCCGGTCGATCGAGGCCGCTGCCCTCGAGCTGGGCGGGTCGCCCGACACCATCGGGCTGCGCTGCCCCGACCACGACTTCGTGAGAGCGCTGGCTGGGCGAGTGGGGCCGCTGGCCACCACCAGTGCCAACCGACACGGTTCGCCAACCCTGCCAACGGCCCGGGCCGCGGCCGCTGATCTGAGCGCGTCGGTCGATCTGATTGTCGATGGCGGGCTGGCGGGCACGGTGGCATCGACGGTGGTGGACGCCACCGTTCGCCCGGCGCGCATACTCAGAGAGGGATCGATCGGGCCCGGGGAGCTGCGGTTGTAGGTCGGCGCTCCCGACCGCCAAGCTGGGGCAGTGACCACCCGAATCGGAGCCCTGATCATCCTCCTCGGGGTGGCCATGTTCGTGGCCCGGGCGTTCAACTGGGTCGACAGCGAAGCCGCCGACATCGCCGCCACCCTGGCGGTTGTGGTGGGGGCCCTGGTGGTGGCGGTCGACGGTGAACCGTCCCCTCCCCGGCCGCCTCGGCCGCCGCGGTCCTGAGGCTGCGAAGGCCTGTCTGGTCAGGAGGCGTTCTGGCGCGCCCAGGCGGCGCGGAGGTCGTCCTCGGTGTTGGCAGCCGACTGGCTGAAGATGCCGGCTACCACCAGCACCACGTAGCCCAGGTACCACCACCAGTCGTCTTGGATGCGTTCGGTCACGTAGGCGTGGGTGAGGTCGGTGGTGTTCAGCGCCCCGGTGAGGAGCATGCCTCCCGCCACCATGGCGGTTGCTCCGGCGGTGGCGCTCACGACGACCAGCACGATCCGCGGAAAGTTGGATGCCATGGCGAACAGTGCGAAGACCACGCCAACCACCACGCCGGCTCCCGCGATGAGCCAGTTCCATGACACTCCGAGCACGGTCATGACGGTCGATCCCACCAGGAAGCCCAACGATGCGAGGGCCAGAATCACCGCCACCTCGAAGTACAGGTAGGCGAGGAGCGAGAAACCCATGGCCAGTACCAGGCCCAGTATCCAGCCGATCGGCTTGGCCAGCAGGGCATCACCGGTGACCGCTGAGACCGCTCCGGCGCCCACTGCGAATCCGGTGAAGGCACCCCAGATCGGGATGATCAGTCGGAATGCCCGGTAGCCGCTGAAACAGAAGACCGAGCCGGCGAATACCGCGATCAGCCCAACCACGAAGTCCTGCATGGCTCCACGGTAGGGGCTCGGGCGGGTGGGCGGTCAGTCGGTGAAGGTGAACAAGCCGTCGGGGTCGACGTTGCCCGAGCGCCCCACGGTCTCGGTGGTCATCAGTTCTGTCATCACCCCTGGGTCGGTGGAGCCGGCCCAGGCCCGCCTTCCGTCGGCCAGCAAGGTCGAGACGATGGCCCGCTCGGGGCGGCTGTCGCGGTCGTGCATGACCGTCGAGGTCTCCACCGTGACCGGTCCGTCGACACTGGGATCCACCACCTCCGCCAGGGTCCGTGACGGCAGCTTGTCGACCTGATCCTGGAGGTCGTCGTGGCGGAAGGCCTGGGTCGGTGGAGTGGTGCTGTAGACCCCGAAGGCGTGCTTGGTGAGAAAGCCTCCATTGGCGGTGACCAGGCCGAGGGTTCCAGGGTCTGAGCGCAGTCGTTCGACCATGGAGGCGATCGAGTGGCTCACGTAGTTGTTCCACGGACCACCCGCGAACGAGAGACCGCCGGTGACCGTCAGGTCCCGGTCGGTGCTCAGCCCGATCTCGTGGGCGGCGATCTGAACGGCCGACGGGAAACATGAATAGACGTCGACGTGGGCCAGGTCGTCGGCTCCCACGCCGGCAAGTTCCAGGGCCCGCCGTCCGGCCAGGCGAATGGCGGGGGCTTCGGCCAGTGACCATCGGTGGGAGACGTGCCAGTGCTCGTGGGCGTCGGTGCCCGACCAGGGGAACACCCATCGGTCACGAGGGATGCCCAGGTCGGTAGCGGTGGCCACCGAGCACACCACGAAGGCGGCGGCCTGCTCCACCGCGTTGTTGGCGTTCATGAGCTTGGTGTAGGGGAACCCGACTATCCGATTCGACGGTGACGGCTCGCGGATCTCGGCGGCGTCGAACGCCTGGCGGATCCAGGCGTGGGGGTTGGAGGCAGCAACGTCGCTGAAGCGCGCCCACAGCTCAGCCACCCGGTCACGGTGGTCGGGAATGGTCCAGCCCTGGGCCGCCCGATGGGCGTTCTCGAACAGGGGGTAGAACTCGATGGGCATCATCACCCGGCGGGCCCACTCGCCCGGATGCCACAGGTCGGCCTTGTTGAGGATCCTCTCGGTGGGTTCCACATCGGGGCCCTGGGCGGGCCAGTCCGGCTTCAGCTCGGCCGCCTTGTGCTGTGAGCGGGTGCGCCAGGTCTCGGCTCCACCGATCAGGACCGCGTCGGCGGCCCCACTGAGAATCTCCCGGCATGCCCGATTCAAGAGGGTCTGGGGGTAGTTGCCGCCGTCGTCGGTCACCAGGGTCCGTCGGGGCTCGATGCCCAGGTTGGCGGCCACGAGGGCAGCAGGATCCTGGTAACGCCACGACAGGATCTTGATCACAGCAACGGTGTCGACCATGTCGAGCAGCCTGGGTGCACCGCTGTCGTCGCGGGCTGCGAGGGCGGCTCGGGTCAGCAGGGCGTCGGGAGAAAGGGCCTGGTGGACGTCGTCGGTGCGCTGTTCGACCTGACCGACACCCACGATTACGGGCCAACGTGGGTCAAGAGAAGTGACGGCGGTCATGACCCCAGTCAAGCATCCGTCTTGACCGGCTGGTCAAGACAGCGGCGGGAGGGCACGAGGCTGCGCCTACACTCCAGCGGACCTCACCGACCGCTTCCCCCCCCGTATCTCCATGACCACAGAGCTCGACATCATCGTCATGTGCACGGGCAACATCTGTCGCTCGCCGATGGGGGAGGTCATGTTGCAGGCTCGCCTCGACGC
>CAUJFC010000213.1 GCA_963169755.1 Actinomycetota bacterium
GCTACGAGTTCACCACCGAGGACGGCGAGCGGGTGGGGGTGATCGTTCACCGGGGTGGACGGCGCGAGGTGCTGGCCTACGACGCCAACGACCCCGACGTGTGTGCCACCGTGATGCGCCTCTCTGTAGCCGACACCCGAACCCTCAGCGAACTGCTGGGGGCCAGTCGCATCAGTGAGGTGACCGAGGCCGTCCAGCAGGAGATCGAGGGACTCGCCATCGAGTGGATGCCGGTGAACCCGGGGTCGTCACTGGTGGGTGGCACGATCGCCGACGGCCAGATCCGGGCCCGTACTGGCGTGTCGATCGTGGCGGTGATCCGTGACGGCCAGACCTTCGCGGCACCCGGCCCCGAGTTCATGTTGGCCACTGGCGACATGGTGGTGGTGGTGGGCACCCTGGAAGGTCTCGAGGTGGTCCGCGGGATACTGGGGGGCTGATGCTCGCCTCCGCCGGCCATCAGCTGGCGACCGAGTTCATGTCGGTAGGGGCGGTCATCTTGGTGCTGGCTGTCCTGTCACGGCTGGCCAGCACCGCCGGTCTCACCGCGGTGCCCCTCTACCTGCTGGCCGGTCTGGCCATGGGGGAGGGGGGAGTGATCCCGGTGGATCTTCCGGAGGACTTCGTGGCCTTCGCCGGCGAGGTCGGGGTGCTGTTGCTGCTGCTCACCCTGGGTTCTGAGTACACCGCCGATGAGCTCCGCCACGGCCTGCGCACCGGTGGCGTGCCCGGGCTGGTCGATGCTGTCTTGAACTTCACGCCCGGTCTGGCAGCGGGGCTGCTCATGGGTTGGGAGTTCCCGGCCGCCCTGCTGTTGGGCGGGGCCACCTGGGTCAGCTCATCGGGGGTGATATCCAAGGTGCTCAGTGACCTTGGCCGTCTCGGCTACCGCGAGACCCCGTCGGTGTTGAACCTACTGGTGATCGAGGATCTGGCCATGGCCGTCTACCTGCCGGTGGCGGCTGCCATCGTCATCGGTGGCAGCGCCTCTTCGATGGCGGCATCGGTGCTGGTGGCCCTCAGTGCCGTGACGGTGGTCCTGTGGCTGGCCCTGCGGTGGGGGCACCTGCTGAGTGACCGGCTGGCCCACGGCACCGACGAGGCCACGCTGCTGGCGGTTCTGGGGGTGACCCTGATGGTCGGTGGGGTGGCCCAACGCCTTCAGGTGTCGGCGGCGGTAGGCGCCTTCCTGGTGGGCTTGGCCCTCACCGGTCAGGCTCAGGAACGGGCTTCCCAGCTGGTTGGGCCGCTCCGTGACTTGTTCGCGGCGTTGTTCTTCGTGTTCTTCGCCTACCAGGTTCCCACCCGTGACCTACCGGCAGCCCTGGCCCCGGCGGCGGTCCTGATGGTGGTCACCTCCCTGGCCAAGGTGGTGACCGGGTGGGTGGTGGCGGGCCGGGGCGGCGCGGCGGTGCCCGGCCGTCTGCGGGCCGGAACCGTGCTGATCGCCCGAGGCGAGTTCTCCATCGTGATCGCTTCGCTGGGGGTGGCGCTGGTTGACGGCCCCGAGCTGGGAACGTTCGCCGCCGCCTACGTGCTGCTCACCGCCGTCATCGGCCCGGTGGCCGCCAAGTACGCCGAACGGCTGGCCCCTCTGGTCGGGGCTCGACCGGTCACGAGATGAGGTCGAGCACCTCGGTGGCGGCGGCCACGATGTTGGTCCCGGGCGGGAAGATGGCAGCCACTCCGGCCTGGCGGAGCTGGTCGAAGTCCTGAGGCGGGATCACCCCGCCCACCACCACCTTGATGTCGGACGCCCCCCGGGCGGCCAGCTCCTCCAAGAGCTGAGGCACCAGGGTCTTGTGGCCGGCCGCCTGGCTGGACACCCCGATCACGTGAACGTCGTTGTCGACGGCGTCAGCGGCCGCTTCGGCCGGGGTCTGGAACAAGACACCGACGTCCACGTCGAAGCCCAGATCGGCGAACCCGGTGGCGATGACTTTGGCCCCTCGGTCGTGGCCATCCTGGCCCATCTTGACCACCAGCATCCGGGGCCGGCGACCCTGGGCCTCGGCAAAGGCATCGATGCGGGCCTGGATGGCGGCGAAGTCCTCGTCGCCCTCGTAGGCGTGACCGTAGAAACCCTGAATGGTGCGCACCTCCGCGGCGTGGCGGCCGAACACCGCCTCCATGGCGTCACTCATCTCACCCACCGTGGCCCGGGCCCGGGCGGCGTCGATGCACAGGGCCAGCAGGTTCCCGTCACCCTGCGCGCCCTTGGTGAGCGCCGCCAGGGCCGACTGGGTGGCGGCATCGTCACGCTCGGCCCGCACCCGCTCCAGTTTGGCTACCTGCTGAGCCAGCACGGCGGCGTTGTCGATGTCGAGCACGTCGACCAGTTCGGGATTGTCCAGCTTGTACTTGTTGACCCCTACCACCACCTCCTCGCCTCGGTCGATTCGGGCCTGGCGGCGGGCGGCTGACTCCTCGATGCGCAGCTTGGGCATGCCCGAGGCCACTGCCTTGGTCATTCCGCCCAGTTCCTCTACCTCTTCGATCAGGGTCCAGGCAGCGTCCACCAGTTCCTGGGTGAGGGCCTCGACGTAATACGAGCCGCCGAGAGGGTCGACCACGTGAGGAATTCCGGTCTCCTCTTGGATCACGAGTTGGGTGTTGCGGGCGATCCGGGCCGAGAAGTCGGTGGGCAGGCCCAGTGCCTCGTCGAAGGCGTTGGTGTGCAGGCTCTGGGTTCCACCCAGCACCGCGGCCATGGCCTCGATGGTGGTGCGGATCACGTTGTTGTACGGATCCAGTGCGGTGAGCGACACGCCCGAGGTCTGGCAGTGGGTGCGCAGCATCAGCGACTTGGGGTCGGTGGGCTCGAACTGGCTCATCACCCGGTGCCACAGCACTCGGGCGGCCCGCAGTTTGGCCACCTCCATGAAGAAGTCCATGCCGATGGCGAAGAAGAAGCTGAGGCGACCAGCGAAGCGGTCGACGTCGAGTCCCCGGGCCAAGGCCGAGCGCACGTACTCCAAACCATCGGCGATGGTGAAGGCCAACTCCTGAACGGCGGTGGCCCCCGCCTCTTGCATGTGGTACCCCGAGATCGAGATCGAGTTCCACTTGGGCATGTGCTCGGACGTGTACTCGATGATGTCGGCCACGATCCGCATGGAGGGTTCGGGCGGGTAGATGTAGGTGTTGCGGACCATGAACTCCTTGAGGATGTCGTTCTGGATGGTCCCGGCCAGCTGGTCCTGGCTGACGCCCTGCTCCTCGGCTGCCACCACGAACGATGCCAGTACCGGCAACACCGCACCGTTCATGGTCATCGACACCGACATCTTGTCGAGCGGGATGCCGTCGAAGAGGATCTTCATGTCCTCCACCGAGTCGATGGCCACACCGGCCTTGCCCACGTCTCCCACCACCCGGGGGTGGTCGGAGTCGTAGCCGCGGTGGGTGGCCAGGTCGAAGGCCACCGACACGCCCTGCTGGCCGGCGGCCAGGTTGCGTCGGTAGAAGGCGTTGGATTCCTCAGCAGTGGAGAACCCGGCGTACTGGCGGATGGTCCAGGGCCGGTTGGCGTACATGGTGGCCCGAACGCCCCGGGTGAAGGGTTCCAGGCCCGGAAGGGTGTCGGTGGCCAGGCCTTCCACATCCTCGGCGGTGTAGAGCGCCTTGACCGCGATGCCCTCTGGGCGGGTACGGGTGAGGGAGTCTGGATCGCGGCCCTTCAGGTCCTTGGCCGCCAGGGCCTTCCAGTCCTCGATACCGGGCGTTTCGGTGGCGTCGGTCACGGACGCGAGCCTACGAGCCGACCGGTTCGCGGTTCCTATCAGGATGGTTCCAGGTAGCTGTCGACCAGGGCCCGTAGGTGGGCCGGTTGAGCGTCGGCCCAGGCCGCCAGCTCGTCGAGGTCGGCGCTGGTGCCTTCCAGGGCCAGAAGGTCGGCGCTGCTGGTAATGCGAGACCCGACCCGGCCAGGCTCCACGGTCCAGCACAACTGTCGGCCAAGCTCCGGGTCAGCAGCCACCTCGAGCCAAACCTTGCGGCGCAGCGCCTCCCGGTGCAGCCGGGTGTCAGAAGTGGTGGTTCCAGCTGGTGGGGCACTGGTGGTTTGCCAGTGGCTGATCAGACGGTCGACCCCGAGGCCAACGACGGTACCCACCGCTGGGGTGGCGCCCACGGTCACCGCTCCTACCGCTTGGGAGCTGACGAAACGGGTGAGGTCGAACATGACCGTGGACGGTGGTAGCGGTTGGTCGGTGATCACGGCTGCCGCCTCCAGGGTGTCGGCCAGACGGTGAATCTGATCCAGTGCGGTCAGGCGGACCTCGAGGGGTTGATGGAGGGATTCGCGGACGGTTCTGAGGGTGTGGGCCTCGAGGGCCAGCAGGGCGGTCAGCCAGGGCCGCCGGTACCGAGTGACCGCAGTGAACACCAGGGTCGGGATGCCGTTGGGAGTGGTGTCGCCGCGGGCCAGGTAGAGGTCGGGGTCGGTCGCGATTAGGTCGGCCAGTAGCTGACCCATCGGCTCACCCAGGTCGGCCCCCGGTCGGGCGGCCACCCAGTCATAGATCCCTCGCCGAAAGTCGGCCCGACCCCGGGGTACGGGATTCCCACTGCGCCAGTCGGGCTGGTCGAGCACTTGTCGCAGGGCGACCGGTGCCAGGTGACGTGAGCCCGTGACCCGGTCCAGTACCCATCGGGCTCGATCCTCGTAGGTGGCGCCCAGACGGCGGTCGGCCATCAGCGACACCACCGCACCGGGCGTGAGCACCAGGGCACGGAACATCGCGGCGTCACCGTCGTAGCCGGTCCCCAGGCCCGACAGCCGTCGGTACACGCCAGATGGCTCGGCGTCGGCCGAAGCGGGTCCTATGACCAGCCCGGTCCGCACCTGTCTCAGGTAGGTAGAGCCAGACGCCGTAGCGGAGGCCCCGGCCAGGAGTCGCAACGAATTGCGACCGGTGGGGGTGTCGAGCATCTCATCGAGGAACTCGCGGCTGATGGAGGCCCCGACAGTTGGAGAGTCGAGAGAACGGGTGGCCACCGACCAGGCACCAGCCAGGTCCTCGAGTGATCCGTAGTTGGGCCCCGAAGGGGCCAGATGGCTGGTGAGCTCCTCCAGCCATCGTTGGAGGCGGCTCGGGCCGACCACGTTGAACACCGCCGCCCACAACACGGGATCGTCGGCATCGGGGTGGTGGGAGGCAATCACTCCCAGGGCGGTGGCCACCCCCCGAGTTCTGGCCACTTCGACCATCTCACGCCCCAGAGCTCGGCCCTGACGGTTGGAGTTGCGGGTGGGAGCGGTGAGTACTGGAGGGAGTCCCACCGTGGTGGCAGCGATGACGGTGCTGAGCGCGCCGTCGGTGGCGAAGGCCACCGACCTGGCAGTCGTGGTGTCGGCGAGTCGGAAGGCGTCGGCCACCTGGACCATGTGGGTGGCCGTGGTCCGGGTGGCTTCGACCACCGCAATTGCCTGTCCGGGGCCGTGAATGCTCAAGGGATGGTCGGCACAGTTGGCGGCGTAGGTGCGGATGGCCGCCACCGCGATGTCTGATACTTCTTCGAGGGATCTGGCACGAGCCCTCAGGCGGGCCGCCGAATCGTCGATCAGATCGGGTCGGGCTGAGCTGGTGGCCACGGTCTCAGCTGCCAGCGGTGGCCGCCGCGGCTGCTGCCGCTGCGGCTGCCTCGTCCTGGCGGCGTTGAAGCTCGGCG
>CAUJFC010000214.1 GCA_963169755.1 Actinomycetota bacterium
CAGTCCCCGTACCAGTGCGATTGCCACCGCGATGCCCACGGCCGCCGAAACGAAGTTCTGCACGGCCAGGCCGGCCATCTGGGTGAAGTGGCTCATGGTGGACTCGCCGCCGTAGCTCTGCCAGTTGGTGTTGGTCACGAAGCTCACGGCGGTGTTGAAGGCGATTGACGGGGTGACCGCGCCCACCTCAGTGGGGTTCAGTGGCAGCGAACCCTGGAACCGTTGGAGCAGGTACAAGAACACCACCGAGACGGCACTGAAGGCCACCACCGAGCGGGCGTAGACCGTCCAACGCTGCTCCTGGTCTGGATCGACCCCCACCAGGCGGTAGATGGCCCGCTCGATCGGGGTGAAGACCCGGTCTCCGGGGGCATTCCCGCCGTCATAGACACGGGCCAGGTACCGGCCGAGCAGTGGTGTGGTCACCCCCAGCAACGAGATCAGGGCGAGTAGTTGGATCCATGTGGTGGTGGTCATCAGAGACGCTCCGGGAACAGCAGGGCCACCACCAGGTAGATGGCGATGGCCACTGCGAGGACGAGGCCGATCAGGTTGTCGATGCTCATGCCGGCACCTCCGCACGTTCGGGACCGGTGGCCCTGGTCGAGTCGGGGTGTCCGTCCGCCGGTTGGGCGGCAGCGTCGAGATCACGGTCGGTGGTGGCGCTCAGCCGAGCGCAGGCACCGATGTAGGCGGTGGTGGCCATGAAGAACCCGGCCACCAACAACATGAGGATCAGGTCACGCATCGTGAGCACCTCCTTGGGTGCCGGCCAGCCAGTACCAGGGGTTCACCAGAGCGGGTCGACCGCTGCGGGTTCCGAGTACTCCGGCGAGGGTCACCATCGATCCAGGCGCCAGACCGGCCACGGTGCGGCGCCCGAAGAAGGTGGCCACCACCGTTGCGGTGCCGTCCGAGACGCTCACCTCGACCAGTGGCCCGTTGTCGAGCTCGGTCACCTCGGTGGCCAGCACCATGCCGCTCAGCACCACGCGGCTGCGCTTGAGGGCGTCAGCGACGGTGGCGGTCGGCAGTGGTGCCCGGACAGGGTCGAAGTCATCCACGGGCGCTCCGTTCGGTCGACCGGGCAATGGTCGGCTCGCCTCGATTGGGGGTCGAATGCAGATGGTCGTTGTCATCGAGATCGGTTGTACCGACCGCTCGTGCTCGGAGGAACCCCTCTTAACGCCCTCTTAGCGCCGCCCTGTTAACCCTTATCGCCGCCGATGCGCCCGACTGTCACAAGGGTGAAACCGGTCACTAGCGCTTTGCCCGAATCCGTGCATCGGTGGTTCCGATGTCATCACCAGACGGCGGAATCCCCAGCTGGTGAGACCAACGCTGGCTTTGTTCCGTCACCCGTCGCGAGGTCGATCGATCCCCGTGGCGACGATCGGCAAACTATTCGCTCGGATCCAGAGAGGGTCAGGCGGCGCACACCAGGCCGGGCATCGAGCCGTACATACGGGCCGCCAGCCACGTCGTGCCGTCTGCGATGGTTGGCACTGCGCCCGAAATGTGGTCGGCGCCAGGCAGAACCCGCCGTTCGGTGGGCACCCCCGACGCACACAATCGGCGGCGGAGGGTTTCGCTGTGAGCCACCGGCACGTTGCGGTCAGCATCACCATGGAAGATCAAAACCGGAGAAGCGCCATCCGCCTGTCCGGGCACATTGGACTTCAGTCGTGACCGCCAGGGTTCGGTTTCGTCGGGTCGGGCTCGCAAGAGGTCGACGCCCGCGAAGGGTTCGACGTCGGCGGGGTCGGGGCGACAGGTCCGCGCCATCACCTCCACGAATTTCGATCCGGCTGGTGTGAGCAGATCCATCTGGTCGAGGTCGGCGTCGTCACGGGCCATGCCCGCCGTCAACAAGGCCATGGACGACTGGTCCCACAAGGCCCCCGGTGCCATGAGATCGAGAATCTCTGAGGCCGGCGCACCGGCCACCGTGCCGTGGACCACCATCTCGGGGGTCCAGGTGGAGGAGATCTGGTTTGCCCACAGCGCGGCGTGCCCGCCCTGGGAGTAGCCCATGATCCCCAACTCGCGTCCCACATCGGGGCCGGGAATCTGGGAGGCCGCCCTCGCGATGTCAAGGGTGGCTCGGGCCTCGCTCACTCCGTTCAGGAAAGGATGTATTCCGGGACCGCCGATACCCTCGTAGTCGGTCATCACCCCAATCAGGCGATGTTGGACCACGGCGTCCTCGACCAGCCAAGCCTCGGCTGCCAGCATGGAATCGGCATTTCGGGTTCCGTCGATCGCCATGGAGATGGCGCAGTCGTCGGCGATACCACTAGATCCCCGGGCATAGGTGAGCACCGGCCACCCGCCCTCGGGAACTGCCCCACCGGGCACCATCACCAGACCCGTGACCACGGTGGGTTCGCCGGCCACAGTCTCGGACCGGTACATGACCCGGTAGCGGGTCAGGTTGTCGGGTTGGTCACCGGTGAGCTGAAAGCGCACCAGGTCACCGTGTTCGCCTGCGGGCAGGGGCTCAGGAGGCGTGTAGAAGGATTGGTTGGTGGCCTCGAGTTCCTCGGGTCGAGGTGCCGGTGCCGGGTCGGTGGTAGTCGAAGTCGTCGTGGTGTCGTCCCGATCCCGACCAACCCGGCCGTTGTCATCGGCACCGTCGACACCGCTGCAAGCGCCGAGCAGAGACACCAGGAGGGCGACTGCAAGCACCCCGAGTATCGGTTGTCTGGCCCGCTCGGGCCCGGGCGTCCCTTCAGCGAGGTGCCGATCAGGCAGTTCTCTCGGTAGGTGAGTGACATTCACCATGATCTCGCTTCGCGGTCAGGCAGCGCCGAGCCGGCACCGTGAGGAAGAGTCTGGTCAGAGACCACAACTCACCATGTCACAGTTGCTGTCTGCGCCGTCGCGAGTAGCTGCAAACCAGGTCGAAAACGCAGCCCCATCAGCCAACACTGAGCGTGGTCAATACTTCACTGGGCGTGCTACATTTTCTGGGCGGGTCAAATGCCCGTGACATAGCGGAGTTTCGGGGGTAGAAGTGCGCAAGACGGTTGCTTTGCTGGTTGTGGTTACCAGCTTGTTGGTGGGATTCTCGACACGCGCTGAGGCTGTGAAGGCAGGGCAATTCTGCAAGAAGGCTGACCGCGGGACCACGACCACCGCTGACAACGGGGATATCGTCACCTGCCTCGACAGTGGAGGCTGGCGATGGGTGGTGACCGGTGCGACAACTCCACCGGCCACCAACCCGCCGACGCCTCCGCCCACCACGACTCCTCCGCCTCCCTCCCAGGACGTGCTGGCACGCAGGCTCGACACGATTCGTCGTCTCTACCGCGCCTACTTCCTTCGGGACGCCGAGCCTGTGGGCTTGGCCTACTGGCGCGACGCGTTCGGAATCCGGATGACGCTGATCCAGATCTCGGACTTCTTCGCCCAGTCGAAGGAGTTCCAGAACCGTTACGGAAGCCTTGACAGCGCCGGGTTCGTGGACCTGATCTACAGGAACGTCCTAGGACGAGCCGCCGATCCGGGTGGTAGGACCCACTGGATCGGGGTTCTCGACGCGGGACGTAACCGAGGGGCTGTGATGATCGGCTTCTCGGAATCCGCCGAGTTCGTCCGCAAGACCGGCACCCTGCCACCCGAAGGCGCCTGATCTGAGAACTCGATCGACGTCGACCTTGACGACGATTCACCAACCACCTCACGCCTAGCCGTTCTTGGCGAGGGGCACTGGCTGTCAGCATCTCAGATGACCAAGGTGAGGAGGCACTCAACTCATGCGCCTGAACCGGTGGAGTCTCTGGCTCTCGGCCCTCGGAGCTGTCCTCTGGCTGGGTGCAGCGGTCTACCTCGTGTCGGTGGGGTGGGGTGAGATCTCGACCGTCACGACCGGCCCGGACGGCGCCCAGATCACCGAGACTCATCGGTCGTCGTCTGCCCTCGAGAGCAGCCCGGAGAC
>CAUJFC010000215.1 GCA_963169755.1 Actinomycetota bacterium
CCAGCAGAGGGCCGAGCCGCCTGCGCCGCCGCCGCCGATGACCATCCGATCGGGGCGGTGGGAGCGGGTACCGGCTGCACCGTCGATTCGTGGCTGGGTGCCGACCGGGCCCGGCCCGGCGGACTGGTTGCTGCCGCGACCACCGATGGACAGGTGACGGTGGCAGTGCTGGTGGCAGTGAACGCCTACGGCTCGGTGGGAGTCGGGTCGAGCGAAGCCACCCGAGCCCACCTGGCGGGAGCCGGATCGGCTCCGGCTCTTCCGGCGATGGGCAACACCACCATCGGAGTGGTGGCCACCGACGCAACGCTCGACAAGACCGGATGCCACCTGTTGGCTCGAGCCGCCCACCACGGCCTGGCTCGGGCTGTGTTCCCCTCCCACACCAGAGCCGACGGCGACGCCTTCGTGGCTGTCGCCACTGGAACCTCGGACTGCCCCGCCCAGGTCGACCGACTATGTGTGCTGACCGCCTCCATCGTGGAACGGGCGGTGCTGAGCCTCGGAGCCACCGATCTGCGATGAAGGATGGCATGTCGCTGCTGACCTAGTGCTCTCGGCCGCACTGGTGGGGTGGGAGGTGACAACATCTCCCGATGGCTGACGTCGAGATCGAGAAGAGCTACCTGGCCGCGCAGGCGAGGCTGAGCGGGCGAGCCCGGGCGTTGTCGCCCGATGAACTGGCCACCCCGGTTCCCACCTGCCCGGGGTGGACGATCAAAGACGTACTCGGACACCTGGTTGGCCTGATCGACGACGTACTGGCCGGACGTCTGGCCGGTCCGCCTGACGACTCACAGACGGCGTCTCAGGTTGACGCCTACCGGACGGTGGATATCAGTGAGTTGCTCGATCGTTGGGATACCCAGGCTCCGGTCTTCGCGAATCTGGTGGCCGAGGTTCACATGTGGCCCGCCGCCTTCGACGTCATGACCCACGAGCTCGATGTATTGGCTGCTCTGGGCGACAAGAGCAACCGCACCGGCGAACAGATCGAGGACTTCGCCCGCCGGCTCTACCAGATCATCGATGTGGGACGGCCTCTGCGGATCGAGACCGACACGCAGGTTCTGGGGGACCCCGATGCCGACCTCACGCTGTCGGGCTCCGACTTCGAACTGGTTCGGGTTCGGCTCGGCCGTCGCAGCGCTACCCAGGTACGAGCCATGAATTGGAGCAGCGACATCGGAGACGACGCTCTCCGCCTCTGCTTCTTCGGTCCCAGCCCTACCGACATCATCGAGTGACCGACCCGTTCGGTCCTTGTCTCCCTGCCATCACCGGTGACTGGTTCATGCACACCTGAGGATCACCGCCTCCCGTGATGCCACTCTGACAATTCATGGACGCAATCGGCTTCCCTACCAGCCCGATACCGTCACGTCATGAGTGACTACGGCCGCGAAGTCCAGTTCGGGTTGTTCCTCTCGCCCGACACCGCCAAGCTCGACCAGACGTTGGCGACAGCTCAGGCTGCCGACGCGGCTGGCTTGGAGCTGATCGGGATCCAGGACCACCCCTACCAGAAGCAGTTCCTCGACACTTGGGCGTTGATGGCCACGGTGTTGGCGCGCACCGAGCAGATCCATGTGTTCCCCGACGTCGCCAGCCTTCCGCTGCGGCCCCCCGCAGTGCTGGCCAAGGCGGCCGCAAGCCTCGATGTGATCTCAGGTGGGCGCTTCGAGTTGGGGCTGGGGGCTGGTGCGTTCTGGGAGGCCATCGCCGCGATGGGCGGCCCCAACCGCACGGGCGCCGAGGCCGCCCAGGCGCTGACCGAGGCCGTCGAGGTAATACGGCTCATGTGGTCCGAGCAGCGTTCGGTTCGCTTCGCCGGAGAGCACTACCAGCTCTCAGGAGTGCACCCTGGACCTCAACCGGTTCACGACATGGGGATCTGGCTGGGCGTAGGCGGGCCTCGAATGTTGGCGCTGGTGGGCGGGGCCGCCGACGGTTGGCTGCCGTCGAACGGGTACTTCCCGCCCGACAAGTTGCCCGACATGCACCGCCGCATAGACGAGGCCGCCGCCGAGGCGGGCCGTGCCCCATCGGCCATCTCGCGGATCTACAACGTGTGGGGCACCATCACCGACGGGTCCTCCAACGGCGAATTCGAAGGCCCAGTCGAGCAGTGGATCGACACTTTGACCGGCCTGGTGCTCGAGGGTGGGATGAACGCCTTCGTGTTCGGTGCCGAGGGCGATGACCCCGCGCAGATGGCGGCGTTCATGGACCAGGTGGTCCCCGCGGTCCGCGAACAGGTCGCGGCCGGACGAGCACGCTGAACCAGGCGAGACACCCTTATGCTCACCACTCCCAACGCCGGAGCGATCATCAGGGCCCTGGCGACGTGTACCGACACGTCGAGAAGAGAACGGCCAGGCCCCTGGAGACGGTGGCCAGGCGGCTACTCGCCGGGTTCGAGCACGAAGAGCGGAATCTGGCGGTCGGTGGCGGCCTGATAGTCGGCGTAGCTCGGCCATACCTCCATGGCCCGAGCCCACCAGGTGGCCTTCTCGTCGCCCTCGACCTCACGTGCCACCAGGTCGTGGATGGTGTCGCCGTCTTGGATGCGGGCCACCCCGTGGGCCCTCAGGTTGTGGACCCAGTTCGGGTTGGTGGGCGCTCCGCCCTGTGAGCCGATGACGGCGTAGCGACCGTGGCCGTCGGTGGTGCGCACCAACGGTGTCTTGCGCACCTTGGCCGAGCGGGCCCCGATGGTCCACAGCACCATCCACTGGTCACCGACGAGCTGGCTGGGAGCCGACCCGTTGGACTGCTCGTAGAGCTCGACCTCAGCGGCGATCGGTTCCCACGGGCTCGGCTCGTACTCGGCATCGAAAGCAGACATCACGGCTCCTTGGCTGACAGATGGCACGAGTTTCACACCTGATCGTCCACCACGCTCAGCTCCGGGGCACCCGTCAGCGCCCGGGGTGGCTCATCAGGTTCGACCTCGGTTTGGCGGCCCACGCCTCACTACGGTCAGCCGTCATGACCGGGTCCGGGGTGGCAGGGAGGCCAGGAACGTCCAGATGGCCAGCGAGGAGTCGTAGTTGGCGTACGGCTCTCCGACGCGGCGGTTGCTGAGCCGGCTGGTAGAGGGGTGACCCATCCATGCGTGATTGGCCCCGGCCACGGTCACGAACCGCACCGTTGTTCGCCCCGCACAGCCCGACCAGGTCCGGCTGGTCACATCGGCGTTGGTCGGATCGGTTTCCTCTAGCGGGTCAGGATTGCAACCGTCGGCGTCGGCGAAGGTGGCTGTGGCCTCGTGGGGGTCGGGGTAGGAGATCTTGGAGATGGAGGCATCACCTTCGCCGCCCTCGATCGGGACGTTGGCATCGGCTGATCCGTGGATGTGGAGCACCGAGACCGGCTGGTCGGGATCACACGGCGACACCATCAGCGCCCCTGCCTGAACACCGATCCCGGCCACCAGGTCAGGTCGTTCGCAGGCCATGCGGTACGACATCATCGCCCCGTTCGAGTGGCCCGCGAAGTAGACCCGGTTGCGGTCGATCGGCTGGGTGCCGGTGATGTCGTCGACCACGGCGGCCAGGAAGGTCACGTCGTCGACGTCGTCGCGGTCCTGGGCGGCCACGCCACAGCACAGCCCGGCGTTCCAGACTCGGTTGTCGTTCATCACCCGGTTGAGTGAGGTCCCGTCGGGGAACGCAACGATGAAGCCGTTGGCTTCGGCCAACTCGTCGAAACCCGAGTTGTTCCGGAACTGGTCGCCGTTGCCCATCCCGCCGTGCAACGCCACCAGCAGAGGCACCGTTCCCTCGGGTAGATGTGAGGGCACGTAGAGCTGATAGGTCCGGGTGGCACCGTCGGGGGTCCGCAGACTGTGGTCGGTCCTCCGGCCCACTGCGCTAACCGCCTCATGCACGGTCCGGTCAGCGTCGCCTGGGTCGTGGGCCGCGTCCCGGTTGGAGTTGGGATCGTTGCCGTTGTCATCGGTTGATGGGGTAGCGGGACTGGCCGGGCCGGTGGTGGAGGTGGTCGGGGGTGTTGAGGCTTCGCGACGATCCCTGACTCGGCCACAGGACGTGGCTGCTACCAGTAGCGAGGCCGCCAGCAGCACGACCAGCAAGGCCCTCGGCCCGGTGGCGGACGGAGCGAGCTCGTTCACGAACCGATCGTAGGTACGCCAACCTGTGAGCCTGTCGAGAACGACCGGTGAACACCCTGAGCGCCGAGCTGAGCGACGAGAGGCTGGGGC
>CAUJFC010000216.1 GCA_963169755.1 Actinomycetota bacterium
CACGTCGAACAACAAGGCATCCTGATGGTGACGGGCCAGTACCTGGGCGCCCACCGGGAGGCCGTTCAGCTGGCCGGCCGGTATGGACACCGCCGGGTTGCCGTAGACGTTGGACAACATGGTCAGTCCGCCCATGGAGACCAGGTCGGGGAAGCGCCCCTCCACCAACTCCATGATGTGGGCTGGCAGCTTGTGGAAGGCCCCACTGGCCACGCTCACCGAAGTGAGCACTCCGCGGAGGCCGAGACGGGCGATCTTGTTGCCCAGCAACGAGTCCAAGATGGCCACATCCGCCGACTTGGTGTTGTGGGCCGGGAAGGCGGGGCCGGGGTTGGTGGATGCCACCACGAAGTCGACCTGATCGAAGGCCGAAGCCATGGCTTCATGCAGCTCCAGCCGCTGACGCTCGGCGATAGCAGCGGCTTCCAGGTTGTAAAAGGCCTGCGACAGATAAAGACCCAGTGCCACCTCGTCGGTCAGGTCTCCGGCGCAGCCGGGCCACCGGTCACCCAGCACCGGCAACAGCGTGGACAGGTTGCCCATCATCCACATCCCCGCCAGGTTGGGCGTGGTCAGCTCGATGTCAACCCGCACCATGCCGGTGGCGGCGACCAGGTCGTCGACCCAGCGATTCAGATTCTCCTCGACCCCAGGCTCGAGGATCACGCCACCGAGGTTTGCAACCACGGCGAGCTTGCGGCCCTTCAGATCGTGGGAGCCCAGATCGGCCTCCCAGGTGCCGGCCGACGGCAGGCTGGAGGGGTCACGGGGGTCAACGCCGGCGGCCACGTCGAAATAGCGGGCGGCGTCTCGCACCGACCGGGCCAGGTTGCCCAGCACCACTGTGCCGGGCCGGAACGGAGCGTGGGGCCCACGCGAGATTCGGCCGTAGGTTCCCTTCATACCCAGCAGACCGGTGTAGCCGGCAGGAATTCGGATGGAACCGCCACCATCGCCTCCGCTGGCCAGGGTCACCAGGCCTCCAGCGACCGCAGCGGCCGCTCCCGAGGATGATCCACCGACGGTGCGACCGTGCTGCCACGGGTTGTGGGTCACGCCGTTGAGCCGGGTGACGCTCACGTTCAGCCCGCCGAACTCACTGGCGGTGGTGAGCCCCATGGGGACGGCGCCGCCCTCGCCCACCACCTTCTCGACCACGCGGACGGTGTGGTCGGCTATACGGTCCTTGAACACCAGTGACGCTCCGGTGTCAGGCCAGCCTTCCACCGCTTCGAGCTCCTTGATGGCGAAAGGCACCCCACCGAAGGGCAGCGACACATCGGCGTTGTCGGCCGCTTGCCGAGCCCTCTCGGGATCCACGTGGGAGAAGGCGTTCAGGTCGCTGGCTTCGATGGCCGCCAGAGTGGCTTCCAGTTCTTCTCTAGGTGAACGGTCGCCGGCCCGGAAGGCATCCACGAGTGAGCAGGCATCACCCAGCCAGGGTGTGTCGGTTGTCCCCATGGAGGCGAACGGTATCGGTCGGCTCGATCCGAGTAAACCCACCGACTGTCACAGTTCGCTACGAAACGTCCATGAACAACCTCGCTCCGTGGCATTGGGGAATTCCTGGTACTACGTTGGTCATCGGGAGGGAACGACGGACATGAGCGATCCACACGCACAGCCACCTGAGCGCGATCACCTGGACCTTCCCGCGTCCGTTTTCCGGGAGCTGGTCGAGGCCACCGCCTACCCGTTCCTGGTGGTGGATGAGCAGGGAACGTTCGTGTTCGCCAGTCGCTCGGTGAGTGCCCTTCTCGGCTGGGAGCCTCGCGACCTGATCGGAACCAACCTGACCGAGTACCTGCCACCCGACGAGTTGGAGCGGGCGGCCATCGCGTTCGGCGAGGTGCGAACCGCAGGGCGCAGCGACTACTCGATTCCCATGATCTTTCGGATCAACACCAAGCACCACGGCACCCGATGGTTCGAGGTGGGAGCGATCGCACCGCACTTGGTGAGCTTCAACGGATTGGCACTTCGGCTGCGCTCGTGGGAGCACAACCACCACTTCAACCTGTTTCTGGCGGCGTTGACGGGCTCGGCCCCCTTCAGCGAGGTAGCCGAGCACCTGTGCCGATCGATAACTCTGTCACTCGGCGTCGAGGGTGCCCTGATCCACTACGGGTTCGACGGATACGAGTTCCGCTGGACCGACGGTGCCGGCGTCTCACGAGCGTGCGCTCCCAGCACCGAGGGCCCTTGGCACCGGGCCGCCCTCACCAACCAGCAGGTCAACGCCACCCTCGAGGACCTGCCACCACGGGCCCGGATTCCCGCCGAGGAGGCGGGGCTTGCCGGGGTATGGAGTGTTCCACTGACCGTCAGTAGCCACCTTCCGCCCGCCGTGCTGTCGGTCTGGCGGCGGTTCCCCGGCCCTCCACTGCTCGGGCACCAGATGGGCCTCGATTCTCAGGCTCGCTACGCCCAACTGGCCATCCAGAAATGGGTCGAGCATCAGCGCCTGATTCACATCGCCGGACACGACGGGCTGACCGGCGTAGCCAACCGGGCAACGTTCCGCGAACGGCTGGCCGAGGCCCTGGCCATCGGAGAGGGAGAACTGGCGGTGGCCTTCTGCGACCTCGACGCCTTCAAGCCCATCAACGACACCCACGGCCACCACGTTGGCGACCAGGTCCTGGTTCAGGTGGCCGACCGCCTCCGCACCGCCCTGCGAGTCGGTGACGACCTGGCCAGACTCGGTGGGGACGAGTTCACCGTCCTGCTGAGAAACGTGTCCGACGAGGCGTCCGCCAATCACTTGGCCGAGCGAATGCTGGCCAGCATGGCCACCCCCCTGTACATCGACGACCTCGCGATCACCATCGGACTGTCCATCGGGATCGCCCTCGTCACTCCGGGTCTGACCGCCGACACCCTCTTGGCCCTCGCTGACGGTGCCCTGTACGAAGCCAAACGAAACGGCGGGTGCCAGGCCTGCATAGCTCAACGGTGACTCCGCTCGCTCGCTCCTGTCACCCCGGCCACCCAAAACCTTCCGCTGCTGGAGTTGTCAGAGTTCGTCGACAAGGCGTTCACCGCCGACCGACGTCAGTGGTTGCGAGCCCGGGCCACTTCGAAACAGGCCAACGTTCCCGCGGTGGCGACGTTCAGACTCGACAGTCGACCCTTCATCGGAATCGACACCACCACGTCACATCGCTCGCGTACCAGACGCCCGAGCCCGGGACCCTCGGCCCCGAGCACCAGTGCCACCGGCCCTTGGCCAGGCTCCAGCGCCCACAACGGGCTGGAACCCCGCTCATCGAGACCTACCACCAGCACCCCGGCCCGGCGTAGCTCGTCAACGGTCTTTGCCATTCCGCCCACGATGGCCATGGGGAGGTGTTCCACCGACCCGGCTGCCGCCTTGGTGACCGTGGGGGTTATGTGAACGGCCCGGTGCCGGGGAAGGACCACCCCGGTCACGCCCGCGCACTCGGCTGATCGCAGCAGCGCCCCGAGGTTGCCGGGGTCGGTGATGCCGTCTGACAGCAGGAGAAAAGGAGCCACACCTCCTGGACCACCCCGTAGGAGTTCGTCCAACGTCACCTCGGGTATCGGACGGGCGAAGGCCAGAACGCCCTGCGGGGCGTCGGTACGGGCGGCGGCATCGAGCTTGGAGCGACCGACCTCCTTGACCAGCACCCGAGCCTCGGCGGCCAGCTCACGGATGTCCTCCAGGACGGGCGCCGGGTCGAGATCGGCGGCCATCCAGATTTCGCGAACCGGTCGTCGACCGGCCAGGAGCAACTCTCGAACCGCCTGACGCCCCTCCACCTGTTCTCCACCCAGACCCTCGTTGGTGGTTCGGCGAGGGGCCCGGCTCTGCGGACCCATCTGCCCCAGGGGGTTGCGAGGACCCCGGCCCTTGCCACCCGGGCCTCCACTGCCGGCGCCACCAGAGCGCGGTCGCGACTGATCTCCGCCCGCGCGCCGCGACGACCCGCTCGACGATCTCGATCCACGGCCCTTTGGTTGACCGCCGCCCGAACGCGAACCGCCCCGACCATTGCCACGGCCTCCAGCCATCACTTCACTCCCTTGTTGTCACCCTTGACGAACGACACCTCGGTCGCTCGCACAGACCGTCGAGATCTCACGGTCGAGTCACCACCGCCACCGCCCAACACGCCACCCCTTCACCACGACCGATGGCGCCCAGGCCCTCGGGCCGGCGTCCCTTCACCGTGACCGGGGCCCCGACTGCCGCCGAGAGCCGCTGGTTCATGAGCTCCCGCACCGGCGCCAGCTTCGGCTGATCGGTGACCACCGAGGCGTCGACATTGCCGGGTTCCCAGCCCGCCTCTCGCACCCGACGGGTGGCCTCGGCCAACAACTCCAGACTGTCGGCACCGGCCCATTGGTCGTCGGTGTCGGGAAAGTGCTGGCCGATGTCACCCAGACCAGCCGCTCCCAGAAGAGCATCTGCGCAGGCGTGAGCGATCACGTCGGCGTCGCTGTGTCCGACCAACGCCAACGGACTGTCGAACACCACGCCTCCCAGCACCAGCGGCCGGTCAGCGTCATCGACCAGGCGATGTACATCGAAGCCCTGTCCGACTCTGACTCTCATCGGCTCATCTCCTTCAGACACTCAGCCACCGCCAGGTCTTCGGGTTCGGTGATCTTCAAGTTCCACCGGTCTCCGCTGATCTGCCTCAGCCGACCACCAGCCCCCACCACCAGGGTGGCGTCGTCGGTGGCCTCGGGTTCGGTGCGGTGCACAGCCCGGAGGGCCCGGGCCGCAAAGGCCTGAGGAGTCTGAACTGCCCGGAGCAGTGAACGATCCACGGGAGCGCCGTGCACGTCGGTGATGGTGTCAACCACCTCGATCACCGGCACCACCGCATCGGCACCGGCCACCACTGCGTCCACCACCGCACGGAACATTCCATGGTCGGCCAGTGGGCGAGCCCCGTCGTGCACCACGATCACCTCGGCCTCGTCGGGCACCGCGGCCAACCCGGCTCTCACTGAACCCGACCGAGTGGCGGCGCCGGCGACCACCATGTCGACACCGGGCTCGGGGTCGGCTGTCCGATCTGGTGAAACCACCAGAACGACTCCATCGGCCACCGAACGGGCGGCCTCGATCGACCAATCGATCACCCGGCGACCCAGCATGGGCGCGTACTGCTTGGGGCCACCGAAGCGGGTACCCGCTCCGGCCGCCACCACGATCACCCAAGTCGCTCCCATCGCGGCCACGCTAGGAGATGGCCGCTCACCCCGAGATGGTCAGTCGTGACCTCCGACACTGGGTAGCCTCGCCCTGTGGTCGACATCGATCTGCTCCAGACGGTGGAGCTTCTCACTCAACTGACAGACGAGGAGATGGTGGCCGTGGCGGCATCAGCTACCACGCGCCGCTACCTCCGAGGGGACGTGGTCTTCGCCGAAGGCGACGAGCCCGACCGCATCTGCGTGGTCGCCTCGGGACGAATCGCCATAGCCAAGCGGTCAGTCGATGGCCGTGAATCCATGGTGGCCCTCATGGAACACGGTGACGTGTTCGGAGAGATGGGCCTGTTCGACGGGCTCGGCCGGTCGGCCGAAGCACGGGCGTTGGAGGCCTCTGAGGTGGTGGAGGTGCCCTACGAGCCGCTCCGCCGAGCCTACGAATCCCGACCCGCTCTGCTGTGGGGAGTGGTGCGGCTGCTGGCCGAGAGACTACGAACCACCGATTCGGCCCTGGCCGACTCGGTGTTCCTGGACGTCACCGGTCGAACCGCCAAGCGTTTGCTGGAACTGGCTGGAGATGCCGACGAGTTCGCTCTGCCCATCACCCAAGAAGAGCTTGCCGGCATGGTGGGGGCGTCACGCGAGCGGGTGAACAAGGCCATCGCCAGCTTCGTGAAGCTCCGCTGGATAGAGCAGCACGACCGGCGCTACCGGATCACAAACCGCGAAGAGCTGGAGCGCCGCGCCCGCTGAAATGCAGTCGGGCCCACCCGGCCAGCGGTGGCGGGACCGGTCTGATCAGTAACGCTCGAGAATCGCCGTCTCGGCGATCTTGCTCAGGCCATCCTTGATGGCCCGCGCCCGGGCCGCCCCGACACCTTCGACATCATCGAGGTCATCGATGCTGGCTCGCATGATCTTCTGGAGGTTGCCGAACCGGGCCACGATCCGTTCCATTATCTGATCGGGCAACCGGGGGATCCGCGACAGCATCCGGTATCCCCGAGGCGACACCGCGGCGTCCAGGGCCATGGTCGGAAGCCGCAGAGCGTGAACCAGCTCGGCCGGGTCGATCAGATCATCGGTGGTCAGAGCGGCCAACGATTCGAGCACCGTGTCCAGAGGAACCTTCTTCTCCTGCCCCCGGTAATCGCGCACCAGGTGCCGACGATCGCTCTCCACCCCACCCATGAGCTCCACCAGTTGGAGCCTCACCAGGCGACCCTCGTCGCCAAGCTCCACTATGTGACCCTCTATCTCCGAGGCGATGCGCTCGACTCCTTCAATCAGTTGCAGCACGTTGATCACATCTCGGATGGTGACCAGGTCTTCGATCTCCAGGGTCGACAGAGCAGCGGCATCGGTCTCCAACCGGGATCGATAGCGCTCCAGGGTGGCCAAGGCCTGGTTGGCTCGGTTCATGACCCGGGCGGTGGGCACCACCTCGTGCTTCTCGTCACCCACGTAGATGCGGATGGTGGACATCCGCTGAGAGACGGTGATCACCGGAACGCCCAGCGACTTTGCCACCCGTTCTGCGGTGCGGTGACGGGTGCCGGTCTCTGATGTTGGCACCGTGGGATCGGGTACCAGATGAACGTTGGCCCGGGCGATTCGGCTGGCGTCAGCCGCCAGAATGATGGCGCCGTCCATCTTGGCCAGCTCGGACAGCCGCTGCGGGCTGAAGGCGGCGTCCAGCAGGAAGCCGCCCGAACAGATGTTGAGCACGTCGGGCCCATCGCCCACCACCACCAGACCCCCCATGCCGGCCTGGAGAATCCGGTCGATGCCCTCGCGCAGGACCCGACCCGGGGCAAGCTGAGCCAGCGCGGCTCGCAGGGCGGGGGAGTACGGCGCGGTCATCGAAGAATGTTAGGAGGCCAGCAGACCGAGTCGGTCGATGCCATCGAGCAGGGTTCCCACCCGGATGAGGTGGATGCCCTCCACCTCGGCCGGGGCACTGAAGGGCACCATTGCCCGCTTGAAGCCCATGCGGGCGGCCTCGGCCAACCGTCGCGGGGTGTGGGCCACCTGCCGGAGCTCGCCACCCAGACCTATCTCGCCACAGGCCACCAGATCGGGCGGAACCGGCTGACCACTGAGAGCCGAGGCCACCGCCAGCGCCAGTGCCAGATCGGCCCCTGGCTCGTGGAGGCGAACTCCCCCCACCGCCAGCGAGAAGACATCCAAGCGGGCCAGGGGTAAACCGACCCGCCGTTCCAACACCGCCAGCACCATGGACAGCCGACCGGGATCGACTCCCTGAGCGGTGCGGCGGGGCGAGGGCAGGCTGGATGAGGCCACCAGAGCCTGGAGTTCGACCAGGATGGGCCGGGCTCCCTCCACCGTGGGGACCACCACTGACCCCGGGACGCCCACGCGACGGTCAGCCAGGAACAGACCGCTGGGTTCGGGCACTCCCCGCAGGCCCCGCTCGGTCATCTCGAACAGACCGAGTTCTTGAGTGGCGCCGAATCGGTGCTTCACCGCCCGCAGGATTCGCAGCGCGTGATGACGGTCTCCCTCGAAGGCCAGCACGGTGTCGACCATGTGCTCGAGGACTCGAGGTCCCGCCAGGTTGCCCTCTTTGGTGACGTGACCGACCAGCACCATCGCGCAGCCCCGAGCCTTGGCCTCCTGCACCAGCCGGTGGCTGCACTCACGGACCTGGGCCACCGAGCCGGGAGCCGACGACATCTCGGGCATCATCAGCGTCTGCACCGAGTCGACCACCACCAGATCGGGATCGACCGCCTCGATCGCTCCCAACACCTGCGGCAGAGCCGTCTCGGCCGCCAGGAAGAGGTGTGGGTGCAGCGCCCCCAGCCGCTCGGCCCGCAGTCGAACCTGCTGGGGTGACTCTTCTCCCGAGAGATAGAGCGCAGTGCCCCCACCAACCGCCACTTCGGCGGCGGCCTGGAGCAACACGGTGGACTTGCCGATGCCGGGTTCTCCCCCCAGCAGGGTGACCGAGCCGGGAACCAACCCCCCACCCAGGACGCGGTCGAGCTCGCCGATGCCGATGGGACGGGGGGTGAACTCGCTGGGGTCGACCTCCGCAATGGGTACCGGCGGTCGCGACGGCCCAGCCAGACTGACCACCTGAGGGCTCTGGGGAGCGTCCAACTCTTCGACCAGAGTGCCCCAAGCTTCACAACCGGGACACTGGCCAACCCATTTGGGGGCGCTGGTCCCGCAGGAGGGACACCGGAAGACGGTTCTGAGCTTGGCCATGACCGGGACCCTACGGACGGAGTCTGACAAAGACCGTCGACTGCACTCCGCCACCGTACCGCATTAGCGAACACACGTTCGGCATGTCATCACAAGCCCCGTGGTCGAAGGCATGACCGATTCAGCAGTTGATGACGATGCCCCGGGCGTAACCACTGGCGGGCCAGGTTCTAATGGGCTACATTAGAACCTGTTCTACTTTCTCTGCCTAGGAGTGCGCCATGGAGTTCGGTCTGTTCATGAACGGGTACCTGCCGGGACCGGCAGCCCACAACCCCGACTGTGAGCACACCATGCTCATGCGCGAGATCGAGTACGCCATCCACGCCGACACCTGTAACTGGAAGTACGTCTGGTTCGGCGAGCACCACGCCCTGACCGAGTACTCGCACATGTCGGCCCCCGAGGTGGTGATCCCCTACGTGGCCGCCAAGACCGAGCGCATCCACCTGGGTTCGGCCATCATCAACCTGTCACGCAAGGTCAACCACCCAGTGCGCAACGCCGAGCGGGTCGCCATGCTCGACCATGTCACCGGCGGCCGATTCGAGTTCGGCACCGGCCGAGGCGCCGGCGCCCACGAGATGGCCACCTTCGACCTCCTCACCTCCGAGACCAAGGAGATGTGGAACGAGGCCGCTCCCGAGATCGTCCGCATGTGGGAGCAGCGCGACTACACCTTCGACGGGGAGTTCTTCAAGATCGAAGAGCCCCACAACATCCTGCCCAAGCCCTACGGCGTGGGCCACCCGCCGATCTGGGTGGGATGCGGGAACCCCGGAACCTTCACCACCGCTGGACAGGCCGGCATCGGGGCCATCGCCTTCAACTTCGAGCCGGTCTTCAACCTCAAGGGCCGCATCGACGCCTACAAGGAAGGCATCGCCAACTGCACCGAGCCG
Organism: Actinomycetota bacterium; assembly: GCA_963169755.1. Taxonomy (GTDB): domain Bacteria; phylum Actinomycetota; class Acidimicrobiia; order Acidimicrobiales; family Iamiaceae; genus Aquihabitans. The sequence goes on from CAUJFC010000216.1 coordinate 9,324, forward strand.
CTCGGGCAGTTCATGAACGACAACGTCATGATGACCAACGCCGTGGTCTGCGTGGCCGACGGTAAGCGGGCCCGTGAGATCGCCATGTCGGCGGGTCGCGGCTACCTCAACACCATGGTCAACCTGTACCACTCGACCATGCCGCCCCAGCCCGGCGCTGTGAAGTGGCCCGGCCGTCCCCGGGCCATCCGCACCGAGGAAGAGCTGGATTACGCCATCGAGGCCGGCTACCTGCTGTGCGGAAACCCCGAGCAGGTTCTGGAGCAGATCGCCAAGTACCAGGAGGTCGGCTGCGACCAGCTGGTGTTCGGTATCCCCAACGAGGGCTTCGAGCACGAAGAGGTGTTCGAGATGCTCGAACTGTTCGGCAACAAGGTCATTCCCGAGTTCGACAAGGACCCCGAGCACCGCACCGCCAAGATGCGGGCCACTGCCAAGCGCAAGTACCCCGACTTTGCCCACCCCCTGCCCGAGGGTCTCGACGTCGAGGTCATCCCCACCAACGCCCTGCTGCCCTTGGAGGGCTGAGGCCGGTGGCCCCTCAGGCTCTCGCCACCCGAGAGAGAATCCTGGACGAGGCCGAGCGCCTGTTCGCCCGGGGAGGCGTCCAGGGGGTCACCACCCGCCAGATAACCGAGGCCGCCGAACAGCGCAACGCCTCGGCGGTCACCTATCACTTCGGCTCGCGCCAGGGTCTCCTGCTGGAGATCCTGGCGCGGCGCGGCGCGCCGGTGGACGATGAGCGGGGACGGCGACGCGCTGCCCTACCCACGCCCGCTCCCAGTCGCGACCTGGTGGCATGCCTGGTCGACCCCTACACCGACCTGCTCCTCAGCCGCCACGGCCGGTCCTATCTTCAGATCGTGGCCCAGTTGCGAGGCCGGTTCGCCGCCTGGCGTCTGGAGTCAGACGCCTCCACCACCGGACACCTGGCCGCCATTCTCAATGAACTGGAACAACGACCCCACGGCCCGGTGGCAGTAGGGCGTGACCGAGTGCTGGCGCTCATCATCCTTCTGACCGGGAGCACTGCTGAGCGGGCACGAAGGCTCGACGCCGACGAACCGGTGGAACTCGATCACCGGGCCTACGTGGAGAACCTCATCGACATGTGCACCGCCCTCATCGACACCTGAGGACGATGCCGGACAACATCTGGAAGGCGCTGCTCCGGCCCCGGGAGACGAGGGCCGGAGCAGGTCCTGACTACTCGGCGGTGGTACCGGGAGCGGCCAACTCGGGGGTCTCCTCGGCGGCCGCTGGCGGCGTGAACCCCTCGACCGAACGGAACGTCATGACGGTCTCGTTGGTCTCAGGATCGAGTTCGGCATCGACGATGACCAGCTCTCCGGCTCGGAACTGCTTGTAGAGCAGCCGCTCCGACAACGGGTCCTCGACCAGGCGCTGGATGGCCCGGCGCAACGGACGGGCTCCGAGAGTGGGGTCGTAGCCCTTCTCGACCAGCAGGGTCTTGGCAGCGTCAGTGAGCTCTATGCCGATTCCCTGGGCCTCGAGCTGCGTGCTGGTGCGCTTGATCAACAGGTCGACAATGGTGGTGACCTCGGCCTTGGACAGCTCGTGGAAGACGATGGTCTCGTCTATACGGTTCAAGAACTCGGGCCGGAAGTGGGACTTGAGAGCCTCGTTGACCTTCTCCTTCATCTTCTCGTAGGAGATGGCCTCGTCGGCCTTACCGAAACCAACGTTGGCCTTGCGGAGATCGGCGGTACCGAGGTTGGAGGTCATGATCAACACCGTGTTGCGGAAGTCCACCGACCGCCCCTGGCTGTCGGTGAGCCGACCCTCCTCCAGGATCTGGAGGAGGGTGTTGAACACGTCGGGGTGGGCCTTCTCGATCTCGTCGAACAGCACCACCGAGAAGGGCTTGCGTCGCACCGCCTCGGTGAGCTGGCCTCCTTCTTCGTAACCCACGTAGCCGGGGGGAGAGCCCACCAGCCGACTGACGGTGTGCTTCTCCATGTACTCGCTCATGTCGAGGCTGATCATGGACTGCTCGTCGCCGAACAGGAACTCGGCCAGCGTCTTGGCCAGCTCGGTCTTGCCCACACCGGAAGGGCCCAGGAAGATGAACGATCCGCTGGGTCGCTTGGGGTCCTTGAGACCGGCCCGGGTGCGACGGATGGCCTGGCTGACAGCCTTGATGGCCGACTCCTGGCCGATGACCCGCTTGTGCAGCTCATCCTCCATGCGCAGCAGCTTGGCGGTCTCCTCCTCGGTGAGCTTGTAGACCGGAATACCGGTCCACAGCGAGAGCACCTCAGCGATGGACTCCTCGTCGACCTCGTCGAACAGGTCAACACCCGACGCCTTGATCTCGGCCTCCTTGGCCTCTTTCTGGGCCAGGAGCTCCTTCTCCTTGTCGCGCAGGCGGCCGGCCTCTTCGAAGTTCTGAGCCTCGACCGCGTCCTTCTTCTGCTGGACGACCTGGGCGATGGCGTTCTCGATCTCCTTGTAGTCGGCGGGGGTCTCCATGCGCTTGATGCGCAGGCGCGAGCCCGCCTCGTCGATCAGATCGATGGCCTTGTCGGGCAGGTGGCGGTCCGAGATGTAGCGGTCGGCCAGGTTGGCGGCCGCGATCAGAGCCTGGTCGGTGATGGTCACCCGGTGGTGCTGCTCGTAGCGGTCTCGCAGACCCTTGAGGATCTCGATGGTGTGGGCCACCGTGGGCTCCTCGACCTTCACCGGCTGGAAGCGGCGCTCCAGCGCGGCGTCCTTCTCGAGGTGCTTGCGGTACTCGTCGAGCGTGGTGGCACCGATGGTCTGCAACTCTCCCCGGGCCAACATGGGCTTGAGGATCGAAGCGGCATCTATGGCGCCCTCGGCCGCCCCCGCCCCCACCAGGGTGTGGATCTCGTCGATGAACAAGATGATGTCGCCCCGGGTGCGGATCTCTTTGAGGACCTTCTTCAGGCGTTCCTCGAAGTCGCCCCGGTAACGGGAGCCCGCCACCAGCGCCCCTAGGTCGAGGGTGTAGAGCTGCTTGTTGTGCAGGGTCTCGGGCACGTTGTCGGCCGCAATGGCCTGGGCCAGGCCCTCGACGATGGCGGTCTTGCCAACGCCGGGCTCACCGATGAGCACCGGGTTGTTCTTGGTGCGCCGGCTCAGCACCTGCATGACCCGTTCGGTCTCGCGGGCGCGACCGATCACCGGATCGAGCTTCTTGTCCTTGGCCAGCTGGGTGAGGTTGCGACCGAACTGGTCGAGCACCAGCGACCCCGACGGGGTGTCTCCCCCGGCGCCTCCAGCAGTGGCCCCGGCCTTCTCGCCCGAGGGCTGACCGCCCTGACCCGATCCGGAGTAGCCCGACAAGAGCTGGATGACCTGCTGGCGGACCCGGGACAGGTCGGCGCCCAGCTTGACCAGCACCTGGGCGGCCACGCCTTCTCCCTCGCGGATGAGGCCCAGCAGGATGTGCTCGGTACCGATGTAGCTGTGACCGAGTTGGAGCGCCTCTCGCAGCGACAGCTCCAACACCTTCTTGGCACGAGGGGTGAACGGGATGTGACCGCTGGGCGAAGACCCACCCTGGCCGATGATCTCCTCGACCTGGGTGCGCACGCCTTCCAGCGAGATGCCGAGGGATTCCAGAGCCTTGGCGGCGACGCCCTCTCCCTCGTGGATCAGACCCAGCAGGATGTGCTCGGTTCCGATGTAGTTGTGGTTGAGGAGGCGGGCCTCCTCCTGCGCCAGGACCACCACGCGGCGGGC
>CAUJFC010000217.1 GCA_963169755.1 Actinomycetota bacterium
CCCAGGCCTCGATCTATGACAGCGAGGCGGTCGGTAGGGCCGTCGACGCTGCCATGCGCGACCCGGAGGTGATCGACGCCCTGGCCGAGTACCTGACCGATCAGATCATGGCTGCGGCCGAGGTCGAGGCTCGGGTCGAGACGCAGTTGGAAGGCAGTCGCCTGGAGTCGAACGGGCCCATGGTCGGCCGACTGCTGGCCGCCGGTGCCCGAAGCCAGATTCACACCGGAATGACCCACGTGCTCTCACATGACGCCACCCGAAGGGCAGTGGTCGAAGCAGCCCGCCAAAGCCATGGTCAACTGGTGCAGATCCTCGACTCGGGCCAGATCGGGACCGTGGTTCGAGTGGCCGACGGCACCGTCACGCTGAACCTGCTCCCGGTCATGGGGCGCGGATTCGCGATGGTGCAAGAGGCCGGTCTGTTGCGCAACGTCGACCTACCGAACCTGGAACGCACCGGCGATCCGGCCGAACAGATCCGCGACCTGGAGCTGGCCCTGGGCAGACCCCTGCCCCCCGACTTCGGACAGCTCGTGGTTTACGAAGGTGCCGCGGTGAACCGGGCAGAGTCGCTGGTAGCCCAGATCCAGCAGGCCCTGGCTATCTTCCACCGGTCACTGCTGGCCGTGCAGGTGATCGCGGTGGGCTCAGCCGTCGGAACCATTCTCCTGGCCCGGCGCCGGCTCCGCAGCCTCGGCTATCTGGCGACAGGCATCGTCTGCTCCATGGCGGTGGGACGCGCTCTGATTCGCGCCGCCCTTGCCGCCGCACCGTCGGTGGCCGCCAACCCCGGGGCCCGAGCCACCATCGCGCGGATCGTCAACACCTTGGCCAGCGGCCTGGTGACCGCGGTCACCGTCACCCTGTTGACCTCGCTGCTCGTAGCAGCCGCGGCCCTCGCCGCCGATCGTGAGGGATCACTCTCACTTGCCCTCAAACGCAACCGAGAGGTGGTCACCGCCGCGGCCGCCGGCCTGCTGGTGGCCGTCCTGTGGAGCGTCGGTGCCACACCGGTGGGCTTGACGTTGGCGGGACTGGTAGCCGTCGCCATGGTGGTGGCAGCCTGGCTTCCGGCGAGATCAGCGAGCCGGCCCCTCGGTGACGTCGAGCGCCCGTAACGCGAGGGTCGCGGCCATTGCTCCATGCCACAGGGCATGAGGCTGAAACTTCGAGTCCGGATCACACCAACGCCCTCCGGATCGTCCCAGCACCTGGGTGGTGGCGCCCAGGCCTGCCACGGCCACCTCCAGCCCGAGGCGCGACCGTTTGACTTGGGCGTCACGATTCCGACCCCTGGCCGCCTCGGCTGCCACCGCGGTCAACCCGGTCAAGGCCTGCGCGGCGACACTCCAGCGAGGACGGGCTCCAATCAGACCCACCACCACCGGTGCACCCACCGCCCAGCGAGGCACCGGCTGGGAACGCAGTCGGGCCAGGTCGGCCAGGGCCAGCGAGCCGAGCAACGCGATCAACGAACTGTCGTGCAGATATCTCCCCAGGCGTCCCCCCGGGCCGTGGTAGGCCACACTCCCCAACCCCGCCAGTACCGCTGCCCAACCAACCGCCGCCTCCCCCCGGGCCTCCTCCTGGGGCCGGAGGCCCACGCGGGCCAGGATGGTCGCCCCCGCCGCCGAGAAGGCCAGGCTGGAAGCGGTGTTGACCGGTTGGGCCACCACGCCGGGTCGACAGCGCTCGCAGTCTCCCGCCGCGACGTGTCCGGTGCTCACCCCTGCGGCTCCAGTAGTTGGTGAGTGAGGTCGACCACCGCTTGTCGGCGTTGTCTGACCTCGCCCAATTGACCACGACGGTCGACCAGGGTCCGCCAACGCACCACGGCAGTAACCAGCGTCCGCGCCCGTTCCACGATCACCAAGGCCACCACCCCCAGGATCGGTACGGCAATCAACACCAACAACGCCGCCAAGACGCCCGATCGATCGGCTGGCTGATCGCCCAGCACGGCGTTCACGGGGACCGTGGCGGCGCGCGCCATGTCGCCCAACCACCCCCCGGTCGAGTCGCGCAGGGCCAGCACCAACCAGGTGGCAGGAAAGGCCACCGCCGCCACCAAGAGGCGGACCGTCCCCTTCGACACCGGCGCCTTCGGCACCAGACCGGCGACCAGAACGAGCATCGCTGGAACCAGGTTGGCGAGCAGGCCCGCCACCGCCAGAGGTGCCAGTACCGCCACCACAACCGCCAACACCGCAATCCGCCGGGCCACCGCGGTGAGGCTCACACCCCGGGCCACATCCTCGTCATCGACATCCACAAAGCCCAGCAGCATCTTGTAGCGGGCCACCAACGAGACCAGGTCTGATCTTGCCGAGGCCGGTGCTCCTGCCAGCGCACGGGCCCGGTCTGCCACCGCCGCCAAGGGCACCGAGGACACCTGGCCCTCGGCTTCACGCAACGAGATGGTGGCCGCGGCTGCCAACGCCAAGGCCTCCTCGGTGGTCTCGAAGTGCGGGGTGAGTTTCTGGATCTCCAGCGTCAAGCGCTCGGTCAGCACTCGGACCGCCTCGGGATCAGGTACCTCCTCACCGTCGGCAGGTCGATCAGGGACCGCCAGCTCGATCGGGGCCCCGTAGCTGATGAGGGCCCGGCCCCGCACCGCGACCTTGTCCTCGTAGGAGACCCCGACCGGCACGATCCGCACCCCCTCGATGCCCGAGGCGGTGGCTTGAAGCGCGATTCGAGCCACCCCGGTGCGCAAGGGGCGGATCGACGGGTCATCGTGGGTAGTTCCCTCGGGGAACACCGCAACCATCGCTCCGGCTGCCAAGGCGGCCACGGCGTCAGCGAACATGGCCGAGTTCTCATCGGTCGCTCCGTCGGCCCGGCGGTGCACTGGGATCACACCGGCGAAGTCGAGGAGTGGACGGGCCACCGCGTTCTTCCAGAGCGTGGCCTTGGCCAGGAATCTGGGTAGGTGCCCGAGTTCGGCCACGATGAGCACCGGATCGACGAATCCGTAGAGATGGCTGGCCGCCAGCAGCACCGGACCGGGCGGAGGAACGGGGCCCTCGGTCTCCACCGAACGGAAAAAGGCCCAAGAGAGCAGCCGCGCCACCGCGGTGATCACTCGGTCCCGTAGCCGGAGGCGTCGGACAGCTCGCTGGTCGTGGGCCATCGTTCCTCCCGACTCCCCCGGGCGAGGCGCACTTCGCCCCGGCTCCACGGTAGCGACCACAGGGGATAGAAACGGGCGGTGCCAGCGCCCCCTTCACCCGTGTCCTCCGACGAGCCGGTCTCGACCGGGCACCTGCCCGCGCCTTCCGATGTGACCAGGATCCTGGCGGCAGGTCACCAACGCTATCTCGAGTTGAACGACGGCCAGGTGGCTGACTACATCCCAGCCCTGGCCGCCGCCGAACCCGACCGGTTCGGGGCCTGTGTGGTGAGCAGCGACGGTACCGAGTTCGACGTCGGCGATTCGCGACATGAGTTCTCGATCCAGAGCGTTTCCAAACCCTTCGTATTCGCCTTGGCCTGCGAGGCGCTGGGGGCCGAGGCAGTTCGATCACGGGTGGGGGTGAACGCCACCGGTCTCCCGTTCAACTCGGTCATGGCGATCGAGCTGAACCGCGACCGCACCATGAACCCGATGGTCAACGCCGGAGCCCTGGCCACCACCAGCCTCGTCCCGGGTACCTCGGCCTCCGAGAAATGGAGCTTCGTGGTGGAGGGACTGTCGGCCTTCGCCGGACGCCCACTTCAGCTCGATGAGGAGGTGTACCAATCCGAAGCAGCCACCAACCTTCGCAACCAGGGGATCGCCCATCTCCTCTCGGGCTATGGGGAACTCTGGTTCGACCCCGACCAGACCACTGACGTGTACACCCGCCAGTGCTCGCTACTGGTGTCGGCCCATGACCTGGCGGTCATGGGGGCGACCCTCGCAGACGGCGGGGTCAACCCCGTCACTGGCGGTCGCGTGGTGAGCGCCGATACCGCACGAAGGGTGTTGGCAACACTGGCCACCTCCGGTCTCTACGAACGCAGCGGTGACTGGCTCTACGACGTCGGCCTACCCGGCAAGAGCGGCGTCAGCGGCGGGATAGTCACCGTGGCCCCTGGCAAAGGCGGTCTAGGCACCTATTCACCACGCCTCGACGAGGCCGGCAACAGTGTTCGCGGCCAGGCCCTCACCCGACACCTCTCGCGACACTTGGGCCTGAACCTGTTCGCGTCATCTCCGTTGGTACCAGAGCGTCCCCGCGACGCCGGGGGGTGAACCACTCGACCGTCCTTCGGGCCAGGTGATGTGGTCCCGTAGCGTGGACCACCATGTCCAGCTCCCGTGGCCCACTGAACCGAGTCATGGGCGCCATCGTGCCCCGCGCCGTTGACGCGCTCGACCCTGCTGACCTGCTGGACCGCCTCGACCTCGACGCCCTACTGGCGCGCATCGACCTGAACCTGCTGCTGGACAGTCTCGATCTCGACTCGGTACTCGAGCGCCTCGATCTGAACCGTTTGATGGAGCGAGTCGACGTGGACGCCCTGGTCAGCCGGGTGGACGTGAACCGGCTGGTCGACCAGGTCGACGTGGATGCCCTGGTCCAGCGGGTGGACGTGAATCGACTGGTGGACCAGGTCGACGTGGGTGCCCTGGTCCAGCGGGTGGACGTCGACTCTCTGGTCGGATCCATCGACCTCGATCAACTGGTCGGGCGGATCGACCTGAACGCCCTGCTGACCGAGGTGGACGTGGCCGCACTGGCCGCCCGGGCGGGTATCGACCAGTTGGTGGCCGATGCCACCACGGGGATGGCGGCCCGCACACTCGACCTGGCCCGACGCCAGATCCTGCGTCTCGACCTGGCGATAGGGGCACTGATCGACAAGGCGGCCCGCCGGGCCCCCGAGGTACCGAGCCGGGATCTCGCCGCCGGCCCCCTGGCCCGGACTGCGGCGTTCCTGATCGACACGCTGGCAGTCTCCACCCTGTTCGGTTTGACGGTGTCGATGGGTGGCTTCCTACTGGGGCTGTTCACCGCCCGCGACCTCGGCCAGGTCGACGGGCGGGGACCATGGTGGACGCTGGCCTTCGGGGCTTGGTGGTTCCTGTACCTGTGGCTCACCGTCGGGGTGAGCGGTCGCACCATTGGGAAGGGACTGGTCGGCTTGAGAGTGGGGGCCAGCAACGGCGAGGACCTGAGCCTCAGGTCAGCAGCGCTTCGGGCGATCACCCTCCCTGCCAGCATGGTGCTGGGTTTGGGACTGATCCCGGCGGTGGTCGGGCGGGACCGCCGAGCCCTCCACGACCGGATCGCCGGGTCGCAGGTGACGGTTGACTGGGGACCCAGGCCGGTGGCCCTTCCGGTCCCACGCTCGACAGGTACTACCGAGACCGTGGCAGCATGAGCGTGAACCCTTCCGCTCTTCGACGGGCCTTCGCCAGCTACCAGGGTGCTCCGGTCACCACCAGGGCATTCGTGGCAGCCCGATACGTGGTGGCCCCTCTGGCCCCGATCGAACGCGAGTTCCGAGGACGGTCAGGTCTGTTCCTGTCCCTGGGAAGTGGCCTGTGCATGTTGGAGCGCTACCTGGCTGAACTCAACCCGCGGCTGTCGTTCGAAGGGGTGGACCTGGATCCCGCCAAAGTGGACCTGATCGCCAGGACCCGCCACCGCAGCCCGCGGGTGGGTCTTCGACTGGCTGACGCCACCACACTGGAGGCTCAGGCCGACACCTTCGACGGAGCGCTGGTGTGCGACGCCCTCCACCATTTTCTCCCTGACACCCACACCGACGTGGTCGCCACGGTCGCCCGCACCGTAAAACCCGGTGGCGTCGTGGTGGTCAAAGACCTCGACACCCGACCGGCATGGAAGTACCACTGGAACCGCCTGCACGACCGAATCGTGGCCGGACCAGAGCCGATCTGGTGTCGGACGCCAGCCGAAATGGCAATGCTCCTCGAGAAGGCCGGTCTCGAGGTGGAGTTGGCCGAGAGGGTCGACAATGCGCTCACCCCCTACGCCCACTACCTGATCCGAGCCCGGCGACCAGGGTGAGCCGGGTGTGACCTCCCACTGACAGCCGGAATGCTCAACCGCCGGTGGGGAAGGCCATGGCCGGTTGCTCAGGGGCGGGATCGACCATCGAAGCCACAGCGGTGTGGGCAGTATCGGTGAGCGGTGCCGGGACCAGCCCGAAACCGAGAGTGGCTGCAACCGAGACCACCAGGGCGATCCGGGCACCAACTGGCACCGTGACTCCTGTGGCATCGTCGTCGGGATCCTCGCCGTACATGGCCAGGACCACCTTCAGGTAGGCATACGCCGAGATCACCGACGACAGCATGGCCACGAGTGCCAGCCAGAAGGAACGGGCATCCACGGCGGCGCCCAGGACGTAGAACTTCGCCAGGAACCCTGAGGTGAACGGCACACCGGCCTGCGCCAACAGGAACACCAGGAATGCAAAGGCCACCAGCGGCGCCCGCTTGCCCAACCCCTGGTAGTCCGACAACTGGTGGGCGTTGTCGCCTCGGCGTCCCACGATGGTGGCGACCCCGAACGATCCGGCCACGGTAAAGGTGTACGTGGCCAGATAGAAGGCCAGGGCCTGAACCCCTTCAGATGTGGCGGCCTGGATACCCACCAGCATGAACCCAGCGTGGCTGATAGACGAGTAGGCCAAGAGGCGCTTCACGTTGGTCTGCTGAACCGACAGGATCGAACCGACCAGCAAGGTCAGGACCGCCACCACGTAGACCACCGGCTGCCAGTCGGTGCGGTAGGTGGACAGCGCCACCACGAACACTCGCACCAGAGCGGCGAATCCCGCCACCTTCACACCCGAGGCCATGTAGGCCACCACCGGGCTGGGTGACCCCTCGTACACATCTGGGGCCCAGGCGTGGAACGGTGCGGCCGCCACTTTGAAACCAAGACCCCCGAGGATCATGGCCACACCGGCCAACAGCAGCAGGTTGTTGGTGAGCAGGTTGGATGACAGGAAGGCCTGGATACCGGTGAGGTTGGTGGTGCCGGTTGCGCCGTAGACCAGGGCGATGCCGTAGAGCAGTACCGCCGAGGCCAGGGCGCCGAGGATGAGGTACTTGAAGGCGGCCTCGCCCGAACGGGCCCGGCGGACGTGGATACCGGCTAGGACGTAGACGGCGATGGAGAGGATCTCCAGGGCGATGAACAACACCAGCAGGTCGTTGGCGCCCAGCATGAACTGACCACCGGCCGCCGACAACAGCAGAAGCACATAGGGCTCCGGACCTTCGAGCCGCTCGCGCCTGAGGTACCCGTGGGCCAACAGGGCGGTGAGAATCACACCGGCACAGATGACCATGCCGAGCAGCACAGTGAGCCCGTCCACCCGGTAGGCATCGGCCACAACCCTCAGCGCGCCGTCATCACGGGCCCGGAACCACAACGGCCACCAGGCAGCAGCCGAGGCGAGAGCCGTGAACACGGTGAAGGTGGCGTGCCACCAGGTGTGACGCCGGCGGGGCAGCAGGGCCCCGAGCGTCATGAGTAGCACGGCCCCGCCGAGCATCAGCAGAACGGGTAGAAGGGCCGAGTACTCGACCGCCGGGGTGTCGACCGGAGTGACCTGAGTCAGCATCACTCTCCTCCCCCGTGCTCAGCGCTCTCCGTGGGCGAGCCAGCGTGCTCGGCCGCCCCCGGCTCGGACGAGCGAAGTTCGGAGGCGGGCACGATGTGCTCGCCCTCGGTGGCCACCCTGGGCTCCACGTAGTCGCTGTTCTCCTCGACGTGTTCGATCAGGTGCGCTACCGCTGGCTCGATGCGCTCGATGAATGGCTTGGGATAGATGCCCATAACAACGATCAACACCACCAGCGGGGCGAGCGCCAATCCCTCGGCCACCCGCAGTTCGGGGAACGAGGCGTTGTCTTCGTCGGGCTCGCCGTGGAACACCCGCTGATAGGCCCACAACAGGTACAGCGCCGCCAGGATCACACCGGGAGCGGCCGCTACTGCCCACCAGCGGCGGGTCAGGAACGATCCCATGAAAATCAGGAACTCACCCACGAATCCGTTGAGACCCGGCAGGCCGATGCTTGACAGCATCACCACCGTGAAGACGGCGGCGAAGATGGGAGCCGGCTTCTGGAGACCCTTCAGTTCGGCGATGAGGCGGGTGTGGCGACGTTCGTAGATCATGCCGACCAGCAGGAACAGGGCTCCGGTGGACATGCCGTGGTTGACCATCTGGAGCACCGAACCCTGGAGGCCCTGGGTGGTGATCGAGAAGGTTCCCAAAGCTATGAAGCCGAGGTGAGCTACCGATGAGAAGGCCACGACCCGCTTGAGGTCCTTCTGCATGGCGGCGCACACTGCCCCGTAGAGGATGCCGATGACCCCAAGGGTGACCAGACCGGGGGCCGCCCACACCGCGGCTTCGGGGAACAGGTAGAGGCCGAAACGCAGGAAGCCGTAGGTACCGAGCTTCAGCAGCACACCAGCCAGGATCACCGATCCGGCGGTAGGGGCCTGGGTGTGAGCGTCGGGCAGCCAGGTGTGGAACGGGAACAGGGGAACCTTGACCGCGAAGGCAATGGCGAACGAGAGGAACAGCCAGCGGGCGGTGGTGAGGGCGATCACACCCTGGTTCTCGGCCAGGGTCACTAGATCGAAGGTGACCGGGCCGCCGTCGGCGTGGAGGAGGGCGGTGGCCAGCACCCCCACCAACATGAAGGCCGAACCGAACATGGTGTACAGGAAGAACTTGGTGGCGGCGTAGCGCCGGTCGTCGTAGCCCCACCCGCTGATCAGGAAGTACATGGGGACCAGGACGATCTCGAACATCACGAAGAACAAGAAGAGGTCGAGGGCCAAGAATGTGCCTAGACACCCGGCTTGGAGCACCAGCAGCCAGGCATAGAACGGCTTACCGTCGTGGTGGGGTGGGGCGCCCAGCATGGCGATGGGGAACAGGATCCCAGTCATCACCACCAGCCACAGCGAGATGCCATCCACCCCGAGAGCCCACGCGATGTCGGGTTGGTTGATCCACTGGGTACGGCTGACCAGTTGGAAGCCAGCCACATGACTGTCGAAGGCGATGGCCACCGCCACTGTCAGGGCACCGGTGATGGTGGCGAACAGAACAGCGGTCTGCTTGGCGATTTCGGGTCGGCGTCGCGACACCAGGGCGGTGACGATCGCACCCAACACCGGGGTGAGTACAACCGCATTGAGCAGCGGGAAACCGGGGGCGCCGACGGCGGAGGCACCCGATGCCAGGACGGGGGCGAGCACTAGAAGACCGCCTTGGAGAGAAGGAGGCCGACCACCACCACAACCCCTAGCGCCAGGCTGAGGGCGTAGTTGCGGACGAAGCCGGTTTGCAGGAGGCGGAGCCGAGACGAGCCTTCGGCCACCAGGGTGCCCACCCCGTTGACCGCGCCGTCGACCGCCGCCTTGTCGAAGTCGGCCATCGCCTGGAATCCCTTGCGGCCGGGGCCACCGGCGAAAGCGGAGATCGACGAGTCGTAGTACCAACCCTTGCGCATGGCCGGAAGCTCGATCTGCCGGGCCAGGTCGGCCCGACCCTTCAGGTACACCAGGACCGCCGCCAACAAGCCGATCAGGCTGGTGGTCGCAACGCCCGCCAACGCCACCTTTTCGGTTGTGGTGGCATCGGGGTGAGCCTCACCGAAGTGGATGACCGGTTCCAGCCAGTGCTCGAGCAGTTTGGTGGAATCGAGCATGGGCAGGTTGAGTCCGCCTCCCACAATCGAGAGCCCAGCCAGCACCACCAGCGGCAGAGTCATGATCCACGGGGACTCATGGGGGTGGATGGCCCCTTCCGGCCCGGCACCGTGACCCTCATGAACACCTTCGGCCTCTCGTTCGGCCGCCAACTCGGGCGCGGCCTCGGCCAACGGACGATCCCAGCGGGCCTCACCGAAGAACACCATGAACACCTGTCGGCTCATGTAGAAGGCGGTGAGGATGGCGGTGAGGAAGCCCACCGCCCACAGAGCAGGGCTCTTCTCCCAGGCAAACAGCAGGATCTCATCCTTGGACCAGAAGCCAGCAAAGGGCGGCACGCCGGCGATGGCCAGCCAGCCGATGATGAAGGTCACGCTGGTCACCGGCATGACCTTGCGCAGGGCACCCATGCGACGCATGTCCTGTTCGCCGTGCATCCCATGAATGACCGAGCCCGACCCCAGGAACAGCAAAGCCTTGAAGAACGCGTGAGTGACCATGTGGAACACGGCGGCCACGTAGGCACCTGACCCGACCGCCAAGAACATGTAGCCGAGCTGGCTGACCGTGGAATAGGCCAGCACCTTCTTGATGTCGTGCTGGGCCAGCGCCACGGTCGCCGCGAACAGGGCAGTTGCGGCACCCACCACTGCGATCAGAGTGGGCACCCACGAGGCCGCCTCCACCACCACCGGATTCATGCGGGTCATCACATAGACACCGGCGGTGACCATGGTGGCAGCGTGGATCAGGGCCGAAACCGGAGTCGGTCCGGCCATGGCGTCGGGCAACCATACGAACAGGGCCACGGCGATGGCGGTTGCGGTGGTCACGGCCAGACTGGGGGCAGCGGCCACGATGCCCTGATAGCTGAGGGTACCCACCGCCCCGAAGGTGAACATCATGGCCACGATGAAGCCCACGTCACCGATGCGGTTGGTGATGAACGCCTTCTTTCCGGCCGAGGCGTTGGCCTCGCTCTCGTGCCAGAACGAGATGAGGAAGTACGAACAGGCCCCCACGCCTTCCCAGCCCAGGAAGGTGACCAGCAAGTTGTCGCCCAGCACCAGCATGAGCATCGAGAACACGAACAGGTTCAGGTAGACGAAGAACTTCGTGAACCGGGGATCGCCGTGCATGTATCCGATGGCATAAAGGTGGATCAGGGTTGCGATCCCCGTCACGAACAGGCACATGGTGATCGACAGGGGGTCGACCAAGAAGCCGAACTCGACGTTCAGTCCACCCACCGGCAGCCACTCGAAGAGGGTCTGAGTCATGGCCCGCTCTTCACCGGACCGACCCAGCAGGGTGGTGAAGATCCCAGCGGTGGCCAGGAACGAGCCCCCGACCATGGCGGTGGCGATCCAGCCGGCCCCGGGCTCACCGATACGGCGTCCCAGGAAAACCAGGAGCGTGAAGCCGACCAGGGGTAGGGCCGGAATCAACCAGATCATGTCCTGCATGGCGCCCTCAGCCCTTCAGCAGTGAGAGGTCGTCGGCCGTGGCGCCCGGGCGACGGCGGAAGATGGAGACGATGATGCCCAGGCCCACCACCACCTCGGCGGCGGCCACGACCATCACGAAGAACACGGCCACCTGACCACGCAGGTCGCCCAGTTCGCGGGCCAGGGCCACGAATGAGAGATTCACAGCGTTGAGCATGAGCTCGAGGCACATGAACATGACCAGCGGATTGCGGCGGGTCAGAAGACCGAAGGTACCGGCGCTGAACAGCAGGGCCCCCAGAACCAGATAGGGCATCGCGCCCAAGGCGGCGGCGGTTATCACTGGGACACCTCGGCGGTTTCGGCCTCGACTACGGGCTCGGGAATCTCGTCGCCCGGATGTTCGGCATCGACGAAGGCGGCGTCGCGGTAGCGGGCCAGAGCGACGGCACCGACCACGGCGATCACCAGGAGTACTGAGGTGATCTCGAACGCCAGAAGGTGTTCGGTGAACAGCACTCGTCCGATGGCCTCGGTGTTGGAAGCGGCAACATCGGCCACATCAGCGGTGCCAGGGGTACCGGTGACCGAGCCGAGGCTGACGATGGTGACCAGCCCGACGGCCAGCACCAGACCCAGCACGGCGGCTGCCGCTCGTTGGGCCGACAACGGCTCGACCTGCACATCCTCGGAGCGGTCCACTCCGATCAGCATGATCACGAACAGGAACAGCACCACGATGGCGCCGGCGTAGACGATCACCTGTACCGCTGCCAGGAACTCGGCGTCCTGGGCGATGAACAGGACGGCCACGCCGATGAGGGTGCCCACCAGGCTCAGTGCCGAGTGGACCGGGTTCTCAGAGGTGATGACGCCGACCGCCCCCAGGAGGCAGACGATGGCGCCGGCGACGAAAACTGCCAGTTCCATCAGTGGTGACCCCCGTGACCGTCGTGGGATCCATGCTCCTTGGCACCGGTATCTGGGGCAGGTCGCGGTGCGGTCTGGCCCTGCTCAGGGGCCTTGACCCCAAAGCCCAGTTCTCCGCTCCAGCCGACGCGCCCGATGTAGTCACGGTCACCCCCCGGAGCGGTTGCCCGCACCCAAGCCGAGGAGTTACCCGCGACCTTGTCGATGTCAGACCAGTCCTCCCATGGCAACTGTCGGGGCAGACCCTCGTCGTCGACCACCAGTTCGGCCTTGGTGTAGATGGCGTCGGACCGGTTGGTGAACGAGAACTCGAACAACTTGGACTCGGTGATCGCCTCGGTCGGACACGCCTCGACGCACAGGTCGCAATGGATGCACCGCAGGTAGTTGATCTCGTAGACGAAGCCGTACCGCTCGCCCGGAGAAACCGGATCGGACGGTGAATTGTCGGCACCCCGCACATAGATGCACTTGGCGGGACAGACGCCGGCGCAGAGCTCACAGCCGATGCACTTCTCCATGCCGTCCTCGTAACGGTTGAGGACGTGACGGCCGTGGAACCGGACCGGCTTCTCGCGCTTGCCACCCTCGTCCTTGGCGTATTGGAGGGTGTTGCGGTTCTTACGGCCCCGCTGGCGCAGTGTGACCAGGAAACCTCCGAGGTAACCCATCAGTCGATCACCCCTTCGAGCGCATCGAGCTCACGGTTGCGCCGTGACGCCGCGAAGGCCAGAGACAACATTCCGTAGGCCATCAGCATCGCCAAGGCTCCGAGAGCGACGACGATGGCTGGGTTCCAACCGGCGTCGTCGCCCACCCGGATGGCCACCAGAAGGAGGAGCCAGCCGAGCGACAGCGGGATGAGGGCCTTCCAGCCAAGGTCCATGAGCTGGTCGTAACGCACCCGGGGCACCGAGGCCCGAGTCCAGACGAACACGTAGAGCACAGCCACCAGCTTGAGCACGAACCACACCAGCCCCCACACCCAGCCGGGGCCGATCGGCACCGGGCCGGTGGGCCCGCCCAGGAACAGGGTGACGATGATCGCCCCCATGGTCACGGCGTTGAGGAACTCGGCTAGGTAGAAGATGGCGAAGCGAAAGCCGGAGTACTCGGTCTGGAACGAACCGACCAACTCCTGCTCGGCCTCGACCAGGTCGAACGGTGGCCGGTTGAGCTCGGCGGTGGCCGCCAGGCAGAACACCATGAACGGCACCAGTCCGGTTACCCACAGGTTCCAACCGAAGGGCTCTTGGGATGACACGATCCCATTGGTGGTGAGCGTGCCGGCGGTCAGCACCACGGTCAGCACTGAGAGTCCGAGGGCCGCCTCGTAGGAGATCATCTGAGCACTGGCCCGCACCGAACCCAGCAGCGGGTACTTGGAACCGGATGACCAGCCAGCCAACATCACGCCGTAGACCGCCACCGACGACATGGCCAAGATCACCAGTACGCCGGTTCCGGGGTTGGCCAGCTGCATCAGGGTCTTGTGACCGAAGACCTCGATCACTCCCCCGTTTCCGTTGCGGAAGTCTCCACCCAGCGGAATGAGCCCGAAGGTGATGAAAGCCGGAACCATGGTCAGCACCGGGGCCACCCGGAACACGATTCGGTCCGAGCGGTCGGGGATCAGATCCTCCTTGAGGATGACCTTGAGCCCGTCCGCCAGGGTCTGGAGGATGCCGAACGGGCCGGCACGGTTGGGGCCGATGCGGTTCTGAAGGCCCGAGATGGCCTTGCGTTCGAACCAGATCATCAACATGGTGGCCAGCAGCACCACCCCGAGCGTGATGGCCGCCTTGACCACCACGATCAGTACGACAGTCAGGTCTACATCGCCTGACAGGAGGGGATCGTTGGCGAGGATCATGACGTGGTCTCCACTCGGACCTCGGTGACCGTGGCCTGGGCGTCGATGAGCGCCCGGGGCGAGGGATCTCCCAGATTCCAGTTGAGGACCACCGTGCCCACCGGCACGGTGGTGTCGAAGGTGACCGGAACGGTCAGCGATCCCCGCGAGGAGGTGACCTTGACCCGGGTACCGTCAGCGATACCGATCCGGGTGAGGTCGTCGGGGTTGACCGCCAGAACCGACGAGCCGGCCAGCCCGGCCAGCGACGGGGCGT
The DNA here is from genome assembly GCA_963169755.1 of Actinomycetota bacterium. Lineage (GTDB taxonomy): Bacteria > Actinomycetota > Acidimicrobiia > Acidimicrobiales > Iamiaceae > Aquihabitans. Next base: position 14,215 of record CAUJFC010000217.1, read on the forward strand.
GGCTGACCATGGTTCCCCGGTCATAGAGGCGCCGGGCAGTGACCAGTCGGAGCGAATAGGCGTCGAGCGCCGGCGCGGCATGCTCGGCCCCTAGAAACTCGATCATGGCTGGACGCTTCGCCGAGCGGGGACGGTCAGGTCGACCCACCAGGACTCCGTCGGGCTCGGCAGCCAGCTCGGCCAGGGTGATACCGGCATGGGCGGTGCTGAGCTGCTGGATCTCGGCCCAGATCTCGTCGACCGAGGAGAAGCCCAGATCGGAGCCGAGGCGATTGGCCAGTTCGGCGGCGATCATCCAGTCGGGTCGAGCAGTGCCAGCGGGGGTGACCTTCTGGTGCACAACGGTCAGGCGGCCCTCGAGGTTGGTCGTAGTGCCGTCCACCTCGGTGAAGGCGGCGGCGGGCAGGACCACGTCGGCCTCGGCCGACGAGTCCTTGGCGAAGGTCTCAACTGCCACCACGAACCGGGCTCCGGCGAGACCGCGGCGGGCCAGGTCGGCATCGGGGAAGTCGGCGAGGGGGTCGGCACCCAGCAGCACCAGAGTGTCGATACGTCCGGCGGCAGCGGCAGCCAGGATGGCGGTGGTGTCCATGCCCACTTGAGCCGGGACCTGCCCCCAAGCCTCGGAGAACCAGTCACCGCCCTCCTCCAGGCTGACCTGTCCGGGCAGGAGCCCCGGTGCCATACCGGCGTCGATGGCACCGTGGACGTTGCCCCGGCGGACAGCGCTGAGGAAGCGCACGTCGGGGAAGGCAGCCAGCAACTTGCTGGCGGCCGCCACGGCCGCATCAACCGACTCGGCCACTGAACCCCGTCCGAGGATGACGGTGAGTGGCCCGGCGGCCATGGCCCGGCGGGCGGCCGACAGTTCGTCGGTGCCGTCGGGATCGGCGGCGATGATCCGCTCGACCAGGTCGTGCACTGCACCGGGGGTGTGGCGCAAGGACTGGGCGGCCAGGTTCTGGAGGGTGGTCTGGCGGGGAGACAGTTCGATGAGCGTGCTACGACGCCGGGTGACGGCGTCGCGTACCCGCAGAAACAGGACCGGCAGCTCGTCCTTGAGGTCGGAACCGATCACCACCACAGTGCCACCGGGGGCGCAGGCATCCTCGATGGTGGCTCTGGGCAGACCGCAGATCACGGCGGCGGGGAGCCCGTCGCCGAGCTGAGCATCGACCGAATCGGTACCGAGTACGCCCTTGGCCAGCTTGGTCCAGGCGTAGGCCGCCTCGTTGGTGAGCCGGCTGCCACCGATCACCGCCACCCCGGATGGCCCGTTGGTGTCCAGGCCGGTCCGGATGGCCTTGGCGGTGGCGGCCAGAGCATCCGCCCAGCGGGTGGGGCGCAGTTGGCCGTCGACCCGGGCCAGTGGTGTGGTCAGA
>CAUJFC010000218.1 GCA_963169755.1 Actinomycetota bacterium
GCTCCGACGGTCCCCGCCCCGCCCCGACCTACCGAACCGATGCGCTACCGGTCGCAGCTCTCGAGTCGATCGAAGGCCGGCGTCCCGTGTTGGTGGATCGGCTCATGCCCGACAGCCCCGGAATCGCCGTGGAGATGTCGTCTGGCCTGTACGCGCCCCTACTGGCCAGAGAAACCGTCCTGGGACTGATCGCGCTCGAGCACCGTGACAGTCATCACTTCAAGCGACGGGACGAAGAGCTTCTCCATGGCTTCATGGAACCGGCCGCTCTCGCCATCGACAATGCCCGTTGGTTCTCACGTCTCCGAACGGTCGGGGCAGACGAGGAGCGCACCCGAATAGCCCGAGATCTCCACGACCGAATCGGCCAGTCGCTGGCGTACCTCGCCTTCGAACTGGATCGGATCGTGAAGGCCAATGGAAAAGGAGATGACGTCACCGGGCACCTCGACCGACTCCGCTCCGATGTTCGCGGGGTGATCGGTGAGGTACGCGACACGCTCTATGACCTGCGGACCGACGTGACAGACGACAAGGACCTGGCGCACATCCTCGGTGAGTTCCTCGACCGGGTGAAAGCCCGCAGCAATCTCGACATCCGCCTCGACGCTCAGGTCAACGGTCGACTACCCCTGCTCCAAGAGCGCGAGGTGTGGCGTATCGCCCAGGAGGCGGTCACCAATGTCGAACGGCACGCCCACGCATCGAAGGTGGCGGTGACCTGGCGCTGCGACGGGACTCGAGGCGTACTGATAGTGGCCGACGACGGTCGAGGGTTCCCTGCCGGTCGCTCGGGACGGCTCGACAGCTACGGCATCATCGGAATGCGTGAGCGAGCCGCCAGTGTGGGGGCCGCATTGGAGATCTCCAGCGAGGTCGGCGTGGGCACCACGGTCCGATGCGAGGTTCGGGCGACTTCCTGAGTGGAGCGTTCCGGCGTCCACAGAGAGTCATCCAGCCGATAGTCTGGGCCGAACGACCCATCCCATCAGTGGTCCTGAGGGCCGGGTGCACACTCCAGGAGCTGCCAAATGTCCGTTCGTCTCATGCTCGCCGACGACCATCGCATGTTGCGTGAGGGCCTTCGCCGGAGCCTGACCGAGGACGGGTTCGACGTGATTGGTGAGGCATCCGACGGCGAGGAGGCGGTTCGACTGGCCGGCGACCTCAGACCAGACGTGGTCCTGATGGATGTCACCATGCCCGATGTGGACGGCGTCGAGGCGACCCGTCGGATTCGAAGGCTCTATCCCGACATTCAGGTCGTGATGCTGACCATGCACGCCGATCAGGCGGTGATCAGCGAGGCTCTCCGCGCCGGAGCGGCTGGCTACCTCGTGAAGGACTGCTCGATAGAGGAGATCGCCTCGGCCATCCGCCTGGCCGCCAATGACGAGGCCGATCTATCGCCATCACTGGCCGGTGCCATGCTCTCCGAGGTGCGCCGGATGACGCCAGAACCCTCGATGGAGGACAACGAGCAGGTCGTGACTCGGCGCGAAATAGATGTACTCCAGTTGATCGCCGACGGTTGCTCCACCCCAGAGGTCGCTGAGAAGCTCTTCATCAGCCAGAAGACCGTCAAGAATCACCTGGCTTCCATCTACCAGAAGCTCGACGCCCGCGATCGGACGCAGGCGGTGTTGATGGCCGTCCGGATGGGAATCGTCCGCCTCTCCTGACCGCTGGGCCCGAAAAGAGCGACTGGGGGGAGCGGATCTCTCCACTCCCCCCAGCCAGTTCCCTCCACTCCCCCGAATGGACGGACACCCAGATAGCCGGGCCGACCGGCCCGACCTCAGTTGCAGGTGACGCTTGTGTCACCCATTGCAGCACCGACGCAGTTGGCGTTGTTGCCCATCATCCCCTTGCCACCGTTGCCGAAGAACGCAACAGCAGAGAAGGTGACCACGGCCACCAGAGCCAGCATCAGGGCGTACTCCACGAGGCCAGCGCCCCGCTCGTCTCGGTTACGACGAACCAAGCCAACACGCTTGTGCATCACACCCCTCCTTCTCGGACCTGCGATGAGTATCGACTCGCCGCCTGGAATTCTCGATAGGCCAATTGGACCATCTCGTCACCTTTCGTGGCGAGGGCGGTCGAAGGCCGTCGGCAGCTAGGTGGGTCGTTCGCCCTAGGCGGGAACCGCCACCAACCAGGTGTCGTCCTCGAAAACAACCTGCCACTGATCAGACTTGACGATCCATCGCCCGAATGGGCTGTCGGAATCCCAGAGAATTGCCGTTGGATCGGCCTCGCCCACGATTCGGTCGTAGTCCCCGTTGACGTCGATCAGCCCCACGTACCACCGAACCACCTCAATGGGGAACATGTCCACGCGGTCGTCGATGAAGACCCTGGCCTCTTCCGGTCCGAAAGCGAACTCGAGATAGTTGCCGACCACATCCCGGCTGATCACACGGTTCTCTGCTCCCAGGAGTCCGTTGGACTGCATCCACACGGTCGCTTCCTGTGGATAGGGATCGAGTGCCGTCGGATCGGACCGCAGCTCCACCAGGCTCAAGACAATCATGGCCACGAGAATCGCATGCATTGCGATGGCTGCGATCGGAGGCCTCCGACGTCCATCGATACGACCGAGCCCCGACAGGCCCTGAGCGAGCAGCGGGGTAAGCACGATGCTCGCCTGAAGAATGTTCCGAGAGCTGGTGATGGCCGCGACACCGAAGGTCGCCAGAGGGAGCATGTTGCGCCATGTCCGAGCTCGGAAGAGAACCAGCAGAGCCGTGATCACCAGCATGATGAGAAAGACTCGGTCCACTCCTGCTGTCAGGGTGATTCTCTGCCATTCACGCACATACTGGAACGCCTCCCGCCGTTCCAGCATCGCCACCGGGAACACCAGAATCCTGGGACCGATCGGATTGACACCGCCCAGGATCGTGCCGAGCAGCGTCCATCCGAACACCCGAATCTCGTGGTCGGGGCGTTCTCGTTTGTCCAACCAATGCCCGATTCCGAGCAGGAAAACCACAGCGGGCCCGAACGGAAAGGAACCGTGGGTGTTCACCCACACCCACATGATCGGGACCATCCAACGGGGATCGAGACGCCGCTCTGATGCCAGGATCGTCAGTCCTAAGCCGATCGCTCCGAAAAGGAACGGGCGCTCGGTCCACATTCCGGTCCCGAGGGCCACCACCAGTAGGCCAGCCAGGAGGCGACCCACCAGACCCCCAGCGGCCTCGGTCAGCTTCCACAGCACGACCATCAGGATTCCCACCAGCGTGGCGGTGAGCACTCGGAGTCCGTTGAACCCGGCCGCTGCCTCGACGACGGCGTAGATGATGCTGGCACCACAGCTCTGTACCGTCCAGGGCTCACCGTGGGCGGTCCACGAGTAGGGGTCGGTGGTCGGTACCCGGCCGGAGTCGAGGATGATCCGACCCGTCGAGAGGTGAGTAAGGAAGCTGTTGTCCTGACTAGGGGACAGTCCGATACGTATCGCCACGAAGAGCAGCAGAACGAAAACCAGACCGTCGAGCGAGGGCCGGGCGAGCCTGGCAGACCACGACCTGCTCACGGGATCAGCAGCATCCTCCGCAGCCGGAGAGCTGGAGTGCTCGTCGCCTACAACCTCGACCGGGGAGTCGACAGCGTCGACCCCGTTGTCGTCCATGGAGGACTAGAGGCTCTGGGACATGCTGATGATGGCGGGGCCGATCACCACGACGAACAGCGCGGGGAACACACAGAACACCATCGGGATCAGCATCTTGACCGGGGCCTTCTGAGCCCTCTCCTGGGCGAGCTGCCGACGCTTGATACGCATCTCGTCGGCCTGCGCCCGAAGCACCCGACCGATTGACACACCGAAGGTGTCGGCCTGGAGAATGGCAAGCACGAATGAGCGAAGTTCGGGCACGTCACACCGCTTTTCCATGGCCCGCATGGCGTTGGCGCGTGATGCTCCGGCCCGTACCTCGCCGAGCATCCGAGCGAACTCCTCGGTGAGGGGGCCGGGCACGGCGGCCACCGTGCGGTCCAAGGCCTGCTCGAATCCCAGACCGGCCTCGACGCTGATAACCAGTAGATCCAACACATCAGGCAGTGCCCGACGAATGGCGTTCTGACGCTCTTCCACCCGGCGGTTGACCATGGCATCAGGACCGAGTACCAGTGCGACCGACAGGAGAAGCGCAACCGCCAAACCCATCATTCCCGACATGGCCAGGAATCCGTAGACCAGCCACCACACGACCGGTACCAGCGCGATGAGGGCCACTCGCAAGGCAAGGAAGCGGTCCACGGTGTCCTGGTCGCGGTAGCCCGCAGCCAGGAATCGGAGACGGACCTTCTCCATGTAGCCCTCAGGGGTGAACCTGCGACCCAGGTTGGAGAAGATGTCGACCACGGGAGCGACGGTGCGCTCTCGCATGGGCTTGAGCAGTTCCTGCTCACGTACGTTGTCGACCTCGTAGCCCTCCAGTTGACGAAGGGACGCTCGCACCGTCGACTTCTCCTCAGCCGAAGATCCGAGAACGAAGATGATGGTGCCGATGGCCGCGGCCAGAAGCAAAATTGCAAGAGGAAGCACAGAACCCTCAGATCTCGATGGTGATGGTCTTCTTCATCCAGATGAAGCCGATGATGGCAGCTACGGTCGCCACGCCGAGCATGGCTTGGCCGATTCCGGTGTTACCCAGGGGTGACATGTACACGGGGTTCGAAGCCCACATGAACAGGCCCAGGCCGATCGGCAGGAGTGCCAGGATGATGGCCGACATACGGCCTTCTGCGGTCAGCGCGTTCACGTCACGACGGAGCCGCTCGCGTTGGACCATGGTTTCGGACACGGTCATCAGGAGCTCAGCCAAGTTGCCACCGACCTCGCGCTGAATGCGGATGGCCATGACCGCCCAAGCGAAGTCCGGGCTGGACATGCGCTCGGCGACCGAGTCCATCGAGTCCTCGACCTCACGCCCCAAGCGGGCCTCGGTGACGACTCGCCGGAGCTCCTTGCCCATTGGCTCCTCGACCTCTTGCGAGACGGCCTCCACACCCTGCATCAGCGAGTAGCCGGCGCGGAGCGATCCCGACAACAGTGCCAGCGTGTCGGGCAGGAGCGAAACGAAGGCCTTCGCCCTGCGGCCGGCGATGAAGTTGACCACCGCGATTGGCATTATGGCGGCAAGTACCCCCAGGACCAGGCCGGGCACGAGTCCCAATCCGAAAAGCCCCATGAGGGTCACCAGGACGACGCCTGCGACGTAGAAGAACAGTGCCTCGGCTGCTCGAAGCGGAAGATCGGCCCGCTCGAGAAGGCTTGACACCTTCTCGAGGAATCCCTGCCGTTCGGCGAATCCCTCGGTTACCTCAACCGCCCGTTGGAGGAAGGCGGTCTGAGCCAGGCTCGCCTCGTCAGCGTCAGCATCGGCTGGTCCACCCTCGGTGTACGGACTGAGCACCGAGGCCAGACCGGTGTTGGAGCTGCCGGCTAGCTGAATGCCGGCGTAGACCAGCAAGCCGATGGCAAGTCCCATCACCAGGACCGGAAGAATCGGGGTGGAACGGAGCCAGTCGGGCCCGAAGGCCTTCTTGACGGTCACCACCTGGGTGGCGCCGGCTCCCTGGGCCTTTCCACCGGCCACATAATTGCGACGGATCTCCTGCCCACCAAGGGCCACCGTGACATCGACCGCACCCTGCTCGACCTTTGACTGATAGGTGGCGACGAACTGGCTGTCCATCGTCGAGGTGGCGGTTTCGAAAGCTTTGGCGATCTCAGCGGGACTGGTGGCTGTGAAGCTTGCTCCACCTGATCGGCTGATGATTGCCTTGATGGAGTCGCTGTCGACCTCACCCTTCATGTGGTCGAGTTCGATGGCGAAGAACGCGGCGCCTGACGATGCGACGGAAGCCCTTGCCCCGGCCATGTCGGTGCTCGACACGTCGTCGCTGCCGTCGGTGACCAGCAGCACGTTGGGCTGGAGCCCGGGACGGCTCTCGAACAGACTGACCGCCTTACGGATGCCGTCGAACATGGCCGTCCGGGCATTGCGATTGGCGGCCATACCGTCGAGGGCGGTCTTCACCTGGTCGGCATTGCTGGTGAACGCCGTTTCGACCACGGCATCATTGGCAAAGCTGACCACCGCCAACTGATCGCCTTCAGGCAGCCCAGTGGCCATCTTGGCGATGGATTCCTTGACGGCGGCGAGCACGCCGCCGTCGGCCATCGAGCCCGACAGGTCCACCACCACCACCGTGCCCAGGCGACGGTTGGTCTGGCGGAAGTCGACGAGGCTGTCGACCTTGAGGGCGGCTCCGTTCTCTCGGACGGTCATTTCCTTGAGGGCCGTGGCGTCTCCGGTCCACAGCACGGTCAACTGGACCGCCTTGCGCTGAGTTCCGTCGATCTCACGTACCAGGAAGGTGGGGTCGGACTTCTGGGCACCGGCTGCTGAGACTCCGAGAAGAACACCGAAGAGAGCCAGAACAGCAGTTAGAACGGCCAGACGGCCGTGGCGCGCCATTACCAGGCCCCCGCGGCACGCTTGGCGAACTGCTCTGGCTGGAACACCTCTGGGCCGAGACGGATGCCCTGGTCGGCCAATTTCTCGGCGAACTTGGGACGGACCCCGGTGGCCTTGAGGTGCCCACGGAAACGACCGTGCTCGTCGACGCCCATTCCGAAATCGAACAAGAACACATCCTGGGTGGTGATGACGTCACCCTCCATACCCTGAATCTCGGTTATGTGGGTGATGCGCCTGGTTCCATCCCGCAGCCGGGTCAGCTGGACAACACAGTCGATGGCCGATGCCATCTGCTCGCGGATGGCACGCACTGGAAGGTCGAAACCGGCCATGAGTACCAGTGTCTCCAGACGGGCCAGGGTGTCCCGGGGACTGTTGGCGTGAACCGTGGTCAGCGAGCCGTCGTGACCAGTGTTCATGGCCTGAAGCATGTCGAGTGCCTCTCCGGCGCGACACTCCCCCACCACGATGCGGTCCGGCCTCATTCGAAGGGTGTTCTTGACCAAGTCGCGGATCGTCACCTGGCCCTTTCCTTCGATGTTGGGCGGGCGGGCCTCCAGAGCCAACACGTGCTCCTGGTGGAGCTGGAGCTCCTTGGCGTCCTCGACGGTGATGATGCGCTCGTCGCCGGGAATGAACGAGGACAACACGTTGAGCGTCGTGGTCTTTCCGGTGCCGGTACCGCCGGAAACGATGATGTTCAGGCGACCGACCACCATGGCTTGGAGGAATCGGGCCGAAGCTGCATTCATGGTTCCGAACCGGATCAGGTCGTCGATCTGGTACGGGTCCTTGGAGAACTTCCGAATGGTCAGGAATGGGCCACCAATGGCAAGCGGATGGATCACGGCGTTGACCCGGGAACCGTCAGGGAGACGGGCATCGCACAGCGGCTGAGCCTCGTCGATTCGGCGGCCGACCTGACCCACGATCTTGTCGATGATCCGGCGGAGATGGGTCTCGTCTACGAAGCTGGCGCCGGTCTTCTCGACCTTGCCGGACCGTTCGATGAACACCTTGTCCGGCCCGTTAACCATCACCTCGGTGATGTCATCGTCCTTGAGGAGACGGTCGATGGGTCCGTAGCCGAGGATGTCGTCTGAGACGTCCTGGATGAGCTGAGCCTTGTCGGCGGCTGACAGCGGGGCGCGCTCCACCGCCAATGCGGCATGCAGTTGATCCTGCACCCGACGACGGAGATCCTCCTCGGACAAGCGCTTGTCGTAGAGGATCGGCCCCAGCTCGTCGATGAGGTGGTGGTGGATCTTCTGTCGAAGCTCGTCGAGGACCGGGTCCCGGCGCTTGTTGGCCGGGGAGGCTCCGTTGCCCTGCTGCTCGTGGAGTCGCTTGTAGAGAGACACATGTGCCTATCGGCGCGTGACCTCTGGCCTAAAGGCAACCGTACGACTTAGTTGGCAGACCTGGTCCCAGGGTCCCGAGCGTCTGTCCGCGTGACTGGATTGAGGCCGAGCACACAAGGGGTCGGGAGCGCACCCTCCTGCTGACCTCGAGAGGCTCAGCGCCGATCCGTAACGAACGACGGGTGGTACTCGCCTAGTGGGACGTCGCGTCAGCGCCAGCCGCGCTTCTTGGCCACGGGCTCGCCGGCGGGCAGGAAGATGTCGCACACCTGCTCGAGTCCACGAGCGATGGCTGACTTGGGAGAGTCGATCACCACCGGTAGGCCCTTGTTTACCGACTGCGGTACCACCACATCGCTGGGAATCAGGGCTTCGGCCTTGACTTGAAGTGTCCGCTCCACTTCGGACACCTCCAGCTTCACCTTGGAGTTGGCCCGATTCAGTATCAGGTGGATCTTGGACATGGGGGTGTTGAGGAGCCGCAGAGTCTGGAGACCGATCTTGACGTTCTTGATGTTGGGGATGTCCATCCCTGCCACCAAGATCACATCGTCGCTCTCCTCGATCAGCGCCAAGACCACCTCGTTGAAGTAGGCGGGCGTGTCGATTACGACATAGTCACAGAACGACCGGAGAAGCTGGATGATCTTCACCATCTGGTCGGCACCGATCTGGTCGGCGAACGCCGGCTCCAGAGGAGCCGGAAGTACCTTCAGGCCGGTCTGGGGATGAGTTGAGAGCAGGGTCTCGATGAATCCGACATCGAGACGATCGAAGGATCCCACCGCATCGACAATCGTGTGCTGCGGGGCCAGCTTCAGCATCACCGCTACGTCGCCGAACTGGAGGTCAGCATCTACCAGGGCCACGGTTCCCTCGGCCCGCTGGGCCAGCAACACGGCGAGGTTGGTGGCCATCACCGACTTTCCGGCTCCGCCCTTGGTGGAGAAGACCGTGATGACCCGGCCCTGTGGCCGGTCTCCGTCGAGTGCCGCGCTTCCTCCGCCGGAAGGTCGGCTGACCACCACAGTCTGGGCAATCCGCGATACCGCTTCGTTGAGCTGACCAGTGTCGACCGGAGCGCCGAGGACGTCACGGATGCCAGAACGCATTGCCCGCTGGAAGAGGTCGGTGGAGAGGTCCTCGGCGATGAGGATCGCACCCACGTCCGGTCTCCTGGCAAGCAGGCTCTCTGCTCCCGCCAGATCGGCGCTGCGTGAACAGCTGGGTCCCAGAATCAGGATGAAGGCAGTGGAGCCGTAGCGTTCCTCGGCTCCGAGCAACGTCTCCAGCGGAATGGCGTGTTCTCCGAGTTGCATTACCAGCCGACTGCGAACGGCTGGATCGGATTCGACCACCAGCAGTGGGACGTTCAGTTCGGTGGCGGAGAAATTCGACATGGCTCCGGTTAGAGGAAGTTGATTGAGACGGGCGATCGCCGACCCCGACCGTATCGCCTCCAGTGAGGGACTCGGTCCGGGCCAGCGATCACCGGCTGGCTACAGGACCTGCGGGCTCAGTTCTCGCCCCGGCTCTCCGGGCCTGACGGACCGTAGGGGGTGAGCAGGGCGGCGTCCTCACCAGGAATGGTCGAGTTGAAGTCGATGACCTGCTGGGCAACCGGCTTGAAGTCGCGGGCCACGAGACTCAGGTAGAAGTTTCCGGGATCAACGGAGGCCAGGTACTGAGCCGCCCGGGTAGGAACCATCACTGTGATGAGGCCGGCATCCTGGGCGGCACCGGGTGAGGCCGGGGCACCGACGGTGCTGTTGGGGTCGTTGGTGGCGACGGCAGCTGCTCCAGCCAGCGGCACGGTGTTCTGACCGACAGCCAGCACTTCGACCTTCTGGTAGAGGTACCGGGCCTGCTCGCCGAAGAGAACGTCGGAAGGATCTACGCCCTCCGGCAGAGTGCCAGGCGCGGTCACCTCGGACACCTTGCGGATCATGATGTTGATGAAGTCGCCAGGCTGGATGAGGCCGGCGACGCCGCGGACCTGATCGACCTGAATCGAGATGGCCACCTGATCCTCGTTGTTGATCCGGGTCAAACGCTCGGAGAACGACTGCCGAGCGTTGGGATCAGACGGATCGGCGAACATGTCGTTGAGGACCACGGCGTTGGGTGACAGTGCATACAGCGCCACTTTGCCGGCGATGTCCTCGGGGCTGGTGATGGCGTTGGCCGGCACCGCCTTTCGGGGAATGCTGTCCTTCTTGATGAAGGCAGCCGCCTCATTTCCGCTCGTACCCCGGGCGATCGGCTGGCTCACCAGGTAGACCGACACGAGCTGAGTGCCCTCGTTGGCCTTGTCTTCGACCCCGCTGACGTAGTTCCAGACGAGGAATGCACCCAGCGCACCGACGATGATTGCGGCGGCGAGGATGAGAGTCCGGCGTTGGCTCACCGTGAAACCCCTTGGGTTGAGTGGAAGCGTCGGTCCCAGGTCGGGAACCGGCATGACGAGCTTTCCCTGTCGGCCCCACCAGACTCACAACTGAGGGTTTCGACCAGATTTCTCGTGTTCTCACCCTTGGCTGAGCCGTTCACGGCCGGTGGCTCAGGTCTGGGCTGACGCGAAGGGGACCTCACCTGACGGTGAGGTCCCCTTCTACGACTGTTGAGGGCGACAGAGGTCGCCGAAGTCAGTCTTCGGCTTCGGCTTCGGCTTCGGGGGATTCAGCTACCGGCGCACCGACCTCGAGGGCCTCGGGGTGCTCGGCGTAGTACTCGGCCCAGGCCTCCTGAGCTTCGGAGGTCTCACCTCCGATGTAGTTGCCCTCGTCGTCGTAGGCGTGCTCGCCGAAGTGTTCCTGGTACTCGGCGGACACCACGCCACCCTCGGCTGCCTGCTTGATGGAGAGGCTGATGCGACGGCGCTGGAGGTCGAGATCGATGATCTTCACCCACAGCTCTTCCCCAGGGGTCACTACCTGCTCGGGGAGGTCGACATGGTGGGCTGACATCTCTGAGATGTGGACCAGACCCTCGATACCGTCGCCCACCTGCACGAAGGACCCGAATGGAACCAACTTGGTGACTCGGCCGTAGACCAGCTCTCCTACACGGTGGCCCGAGGCGAACTCTTGCCAGGGATCCTGCTGGGTGGCCTTGAGTGAGAGGCTGATCCGCTCGCGGTCCAGATCGACCTCGAGCACCTGCACGGTGATCTCGTCTCCGACCGCTACCACCGAACCGGGGTGATCCACGTGCTTCCAGGAGAGTTCGGAGACGTGGACCAGACCGTCCATGCCCCCCAGATCCACGAAGGCACCGAAGTTGACCACGCTGGACACCACGCCAGAACGGATCTCGCCCGGCTTGAGGTTCTCGAGGAACTCTTCGCGCTGTTCCTTCTGGGTCTCTTCCAGCCACGCCCGTCGGGAGAGCACGACGTTGTTGCGGTTCTTGTCGAGCTCGATGATCTTGGCCTCGAGGTTGCGACCAACGTAAGGGGCCAGATCACGGACTCGGCGGAGCTCCACCAGTGAGGCGGGAAGGAAGCCGCGCAGTCCGATGTCGATGATGAGTCCGCCCTTTACGACCTCGATCACCGGACCGGAAACGACGCCGTCTTCTTCCTTCTTCTTCTCTATGTCGCCCCAGGCCCGCTCGTACTGAGCGCGCTTCTTGGACAGAACCAGTCGGCCGTCCTTGTCCTCCTTGGTGAGAACCAGGGCCTCGATCTGCTCACCGAGGCTGACCACCTCGGCCGGGTCGACATCGTTGCGGATCGACAGCTCACGGCTGGGGATGACGCCCTCGGACTTGTAACCGATGTCGAGCAGGACCTCGTCCTTGTCGACCTTGACCACCGTGCCTTCGACGATCTGACCGTCTTCGACACTGACCATGGTGCCAGAGATCGCCTCCTCGAAACTCACATCGAGGTCGTTGGCGGTGATCTGACGGGGTACGTACTCCTCGCCTTCGGCGGGGGGTGTGAGGGTGCTCTGGTCGGACAAGGGGATCTCTTCTCGGTGGACAGGACGTCGAGGGATACAGGACAGTCGATGGATGGAACCGGGCGCGCCAAGACGCGACCGAAGGGGTGAGGCTACACCCCTCCGAGGGCTCCAAGCCATGTGAGGCTGGCGGGGAGTGGCCGGCCCCGGGTGCTACGGCCGACGGGCGACCACCAGGAACTCCTCATGGTCGATGTCGGCATCATTTGCTGCGTATTCCCCGGGTCGCACCGAATGGAGGCGTTCGAGGTCGAGACCGGCGGCCGCCACCATCAGTCGCAGTTCCCGAGGAGTGAAACACGTGGTCCACAGGTCCACTTCGGCGTCAGTCCCGCTCTCGTCTTTGATGACGGTCCGTTCGTGATTGACACCACGCTGGGCATCGAAACTGGCCATTTCGGGATCGAGCCACCGGACCTGGAAATAGGCGCTGAACGCGCTCATCGCCAGCCGTCCGCCGGGCCGCAGAGCGCGAGCCATACCATCCAGAACCGCCCCGTCCGGGTCCACTGGGGCTCCGTGGTCGCCTTCACGGCCGCCGTCGGCCAGCCCGAAGGCCCCTTGGCACAGCGAGATCACCGCGTCGAACTCGGCGTCGAACGCGAGTGCTCGGGCATCAGCCCGCTCGAAAGTCACGCCGTCAGGGGCCTCGCACCGGGCGATCTCGATGAAGCGTTGACTTATGTCGACGCCGTGCACCACGATGCCGCGGCGGCCCAGCTCGTGGGCGTGCCTACCCGGCCCACAACCGACATCGAGAACCCGCGATCCCGGTTCCAGCCCGAGGACCTCAACCAGGAAGTCCACTTCCTGCCGGGTGCCCTTGGTGAACGAGTAGCGCAGATAGGCGCCGCCCAGATGATCAGCCAGATCCTCGAACCAGTGGTCGCGCACACCCGACCCCACGGTCAACGCTTGTCGCAGTGGGCGTTGACCACCTCGTTGATCTGAGCGGCGTAGTAGTTCAGATCAGTCCGCAGAGTGGTGACGATGTGCACCGCCAACTGGTAGTCATCGGTCTCGGGCGTCACTGTGTCGACCAGATTCGAGTACACCCGGATATAGCGGTCCATGGCGACATCCAGCCGAGGGGGGGCACTGTCAGCCATGGCGGTGACGTCGCTGTGCCACCGGTCGCGGCCTTCGAGGATCACGTCTCGAATAGGCCCGAGGGAGTCGACGTCGGACGCCTCTATCAACCGAGTATCGAATTCCATGGCCGAGAGGGCGGCCTTGCAGAACTCGCGCTTGTCTCGTGGAACGTCGATTGGATCTGCGGCTTCGGTGGTGGTGGTCTCCAGCGGGTCCCCGGTTAGTCCACCAGCGATGGCACACGGCGGAAGATCGGTGGCTGAGCCAGACGAGCCGTCGGGGACCGTCGTCTGCCCGATCGCTCCGGCCCCGATCCCTGAGGCTGGATCGCATGGTTCGGTGGTAGTCGTCGAGCCTTCCGGTTCGGTGGTTTCCGAAGCCGCCACCGTGGGCGGAGGACTCTCGTCGCCGGAGCTGGTGAGCATGTACGCGATCAGCAGCACCACCACCAGACCGGCGCCAACCAGGGCCAGGATCGCCGCCGGTCCCCGGGGCTTCATCGATGATTCGACAGCCTCCGCAACGATCTCGGGAACTGGGGGATCAGGTCGGGTCGGCTTGTAGAGCCTGCGCAGGTGCGCCTCCTGCTCGGGGGTCAGGGGCGTGGTGGCATCAACGTCCATACCCAACGCCTGAGCCCGGTCCAGCAGGGCTGTGGAACGAACATTCAGTTCGAGGGCGAGCTCATACAGAAGCACGGGTATCCATTTCCTTTGTGACCAGTCCGGTCTAGCAGTTGCCTACCCCGGCCGCCCTTGCCGATCTTGTTCGCGCATGACGACCTGGACCAGCGGATCACCCCACACCGTCGCATCCTCGTCCAGAACGTAGCCTCGGGGGTGCTCGAAGGTGGTCAAGTCCTCGGGCACCCGGGCGCCGGTCTCGGCCAGCCACCGCACCAACGATCCCTTGAGCAGCTTGTTCCAGTGCGACACCGTTTTCCCCGACCGGTCCACGAATCGAATCGTTACCCGTCGTGCCGGTGCCAGTTCTGACCAGTCCACCGCCGCCGAGTGTTCGCCGGGTAACAGGTCCCACACCACCGCCCCTCGGACCCGCGGAGCCAGCGAGATGGTCAGGTAGGGCCGCCACCACGATGCCAACCGTCCCGTCTCCTCGACCCTGGCACTCATCTTCAGGCGATAGGTGGGAATGGGGTCCTGGGGCGCCACAAGACCCCAGAGTCCCGACACCACCAGCAGATCACGGTTGAGTCGAACCCGGGCCCGGCCTCGCAGCGTGGAAGGATCCAGCTCGCGGTACAGCACCCCCGAGTAGCGCAGGATCGCCGGCATGGTGGGCCCATCTGGATCCACGACTGTTGACGGCAGTACGTCGAGCAGTTGCTGTCGCTGGTGGTCCAGTTGGGCCACTGCCATGGTCCCGCGATGCCACGGCACGCCGGCTCCACCGGCCGCCTTTCCTTCCGAGGGAGGAATGAGGATGACGAGACGACGGGGCATCGGCCGCAAGCTAGCGGCCTCGTTTGACCGACCTGTGGGCGGTGACTCCTACGATCGGGGAATGGCTGGCCGAGACGTCGACGACCTCCCCACCGGTGACACCAAGGTCAAGGCGGTGCAGTCGATGTTCGACACCATCGCACCGCGCTATGACCTGGTGAACCGGGTGATGACCTTCCGCATGGACGTCGGATGGCGCCGCCGGGCCCTGAGGGAGCTGGACCTCCCCCATGGCTCGGTTGTGCTCGACCTGGCGTGCGGTACCGGTGACCTGTGTCGAGGTCTGGCCGGCCTGGGACTACGACCAGTGGGGATGGACATGTCTTACGGGATGCTGGCGGCCGCCACCGTTACCAACCCCCTGGCACAGGCCGATGCCCTTCAGTTGCCCGTAGCCGACGGCGTCGTGGATGGAGTCACCTGCGGTTTCGCTCTGCGCAACTTCCGCGAACTTGACCCCTTCTTTGCCGAGGTGGCCAGGGTGGTTCGCCCAGCCGGTCGGATCTCTCTACTCGAGGTGGCCGAGCCGGCCAATCCCGTTCTGCGTTGGGGGCACGGGATCTACTTCGGAAAGGTCGTACCGGTCATCGGTGGACTGCTGTCAGACCCCGCCGCCTACCGCTACCTGCCCCGGTCGGTTGCCTATCTCCCTTCGCCCGACGAGATGCTGGCCAACCTGGCCGGGCACGGCTTCGAGAACGTCCAGCGGACCCTCCTCTCCACCGGCATCGCACAACTGATAACTGCCACCAGATCATGATCAGGTCCACTGCTCTGCGGGCCGTGACCCGTCCTTTGAGCAAGTCGATGAACCTGGTGTCTTTGGCTGGCGGCGACGGCTACCTGTTCTCCAGAGCCGGCTCAGGCTTCGCTGGTAGAGGGGTTGCCGCACGGGTGAGGCGCGACCAGCTGACCGCGGCGCTGGCGGCTATCGAGGTCGATGATCCGATCCAGGTTCCCGGCACCGGTCCAGTGGCCGTCGGCGCCCTTCCGTTCCTGTTCGACCCCGGGGCCGAGGTGGTGATCCCCGAACTGATCGTCGGCCAGAACGATGACCGGGCGTGGGTCACCTGGGTGGGTGACGCCGATAGCCCTCCTGACCCGCGGGCCGCACTGGAGACGAGCCTCGAAGACCAAGGTTCACATCGTCAGCCTCCCGGTCCGGGGGCGTTCGAAATCAAAGCCAGTCGGTCGCCGGCCGAATGGATGCAAGTGGTCGGCGATGCGGTGCAACGCATCAGGGCTGGCGAGTTGGAGAAGGTCGTACTGGCTCGTGAGGTGTTGGTCACCGCTGATGCGCCGATACCTGTGGAGTCGGTGCTCGCCCGGCTGGCCCGGAGTTTTCCGGACTGCTTCCTGTATCTGGTTGACGGCTTTTGTGGGGCCAGCCCCGAGCTGCTGGTCAGCCGATCCAACGACGTGGTGAGGGCTCAGCCGATGGCGGGCACCGCCCCCCGCGCTGGTGAACCCGAGGCGGATCAGCGAGCTGCCGCGGCGCTACTGGCATCGCCCTCGTACCGCCACGAGCACCAGATCACCATCGATGCCGTCCATGACACCCTGCTCCGATTCTCGTCATATGTCGACTACGAGCCCGAGCCGTCGGTGGTCGCACTGGCCAACGTGGTCCACCTGGCAACCCGGGTCGAAGGGCGTCTGTCTCACCCCTCGGCATCGATCCTGGATCTGGTCGAGGCCCTTCACCCGACTCCCGCAGTATGCGGGAGACCGGCAGCGGCAGCGCTGACCGCCATCGGCGACCTGGAGGGGTTCGATCGGGGGCGTTACGCCGGGGCGGTGGGCTGGATCGACTCGCGGGGAAACGGCGAGTTCGCGGTGAGTATCCGTGGAGCCACCATCGATGGCAATCAGGCAGTGGTGGTTGGCGGAAACGGGATCGTGGCCGACTCTGACCCAGAAACCGAACTGATCGAGACCAGAGCGAAGATGCAGGCGGTTCTCTCGGCCATCGTTCGCCCCTGACCACCGCCCTCGACCACCGGGCTCGAGGTAACACCCCCACCGTCAGTGACCGCCTTCACCGCCTGGCCAGGATGGAGCGGTTGATCGACTCGTGTATCTCCACGTTGGCAGCCCGGTCGGTTGACACGATCAGAACCCTGGTGCCGCCGACCTCCAAGGAATGATTCAGAGCTACCCGCAGATCGTTCACAGTGTGGGTGGCCGACAACGACTCCACCACCAGACCGTGGGCCCGGGCCAGGCCAGCCAGATCTGCTCCGTGAGGGGTCCCGAACAGTTCCTCGAACCGTCCCTTCGAGATCTGTCGAGACTGGGGAAGGAACGAGAAAATCCCTCCCCCGTTGTTGTCTATGACCACCACAGTCAGATCGACGTGGCGGGCTGCCAGACCGAGCATGGCGTTGGTGTCGTGCAGAAACGCCAGATCTCCCAGCACCGCAATGGTGGGCTGATTCGACTTG
>CAUJFC010000219.1 GCA_963169755.1 Actinomycetota bacterium
CGAGGCGAAGCCGAGGTCTATCCAACCTGGCAGCGACGAAGGGCGCACCTATCCGCTCGGGTCCTAACAGTGTGGATCTGGCCGCGAGGTCGGTTCGACGTCAGCGGTGGACTGTCAGAAGTTGACCAAGGCCAGCGACTCGCTGGGAGTTGGGCGGGGTGCTGCCTCGTCGAACCAGGCTCGCCACCGGTTCTCCAAGGCGGTGGTGTCGCGCTGGAGGGGGTGGAAGTCGGGCCGGTAGTAGTCGGCCAGCCGTCGCCGGAACTTCTTCCCCAGCAGGGGGTTGTTCCGCTGGCGCCAGAGGCTGCGGGCCAACCCGAAGTTGCGCCAGCTGCGCCGGTCGGTGAGCACCCCGATGGTTACGTGCCAGCTGGTGATGAACACCAGTGCCCAGCCCGCCACCTTCATGGCGCGAAGGCGCATCTCCTCGTCGCCACCGGCCACCTTGAACACATCGAAGGCCACCGCTCGGTGCTCGGACTCCTCGATGGCGTGCCAGGCCCACAACCGGAACAGATCCTGGTCGGAGAACTGGTTCTGAAGATCGGCCTCGGTCAACAAGAGCTCGGCCATGGTGGCGGTGTAGTGCTCGAGGGCGGCGGTGAGGGCCAGCTCGAACATGGGGTCGGGTCCCAGTTCGCCTCGCTCGGCGCGACGCTCCTCCATCTCACTCAACATCTTGCGCATTGGACCCACCTTGGTGAGCACCCGGATCACCAGGTGCATACCGGGGGTGAGTCCCTCCTCGTCGAACTGCATGAAGTGCTCGACCACCTTGGAGCGGTATCCCAGCTCGGCGAAGCGGGCGTTCAGATCGCGGTGCTGACGGCCGTGGATCACCTCTTGGCCGATGAAGGAGTTGACCTGCCGCGAGAGATCGGGGTCGGTGACCAAGTGTCGGAAGTGACGCACCGAGTCGATGAACATCTCCTCGCCGTCTGGGAAGAGACCCGACAGCACCGACAACACGTGGGCCGAGATCACGTCACCATCGGCGGTGAAATCGCGCTCCATGGCGGCCAGCATCTCGGCGAAGTCGACCCGTCGCACGATGATGGTGCGATCGGGTTCGACGGTCTGGGCCCCGTCGGGCAGGGTGACGGCAGTCATGAACGAATGTTGCCAACTCGCGCTCACCCCGGCCACCGAAACATGCTCTGTGTGACTGATGCCACCGTCGGTGAGATGTCAGGTAATCCACCGGAGATGCTCACCCTCTAGCGGTCCCTTGGGTCGAGGTCTGCTCTGGATATCGGCACGCCGTAGCCCACGTCACCCATCATTCCGTCGACCTACCGTTACGGCGCCGCACCCGTTCCGACCAGTGGACGCCCTGGTCGCCCAACCCAGCCCGCTACGCCGCCGCGGTCAGGACAGGAAGGGGTCACAGTCGCCGTAGGTCATCATGTTGACCAGCGTCGAGGCCGCACCCAGGAGCTGGCCCTGGTCGGTGTCGTCGTAGGCCCCGGCCCCCTCGCTGATGATCCGATCGAGGTTGGCCAGGTGGGGGTTGATGTCATCGATCATCGACTGGGGGAAACGTCCCCAGTCGATGAGGCTGCGGTCGATGACCGCTCGCAGCCGCACAGCATCGGCCCAAGTGGTGAACGGTCGGCTCTCCCATAGCGGTGTAACCAACGTCTGCGAAGGCGAGGTCCCAGCCAGGGCGGTGGCGGTCCTCCACAGCACACCTGCCTGCTGGTCGAGTTTGCCCCAGTCCACCACGGTCTCATCGTCTTTGGGGGTGTGGTAGCACGGACCAGTCGAGTCCGAGAAGAACACGGTTGGTATCTGCTTGTTCAGGAACGATGCATAGTCGCTGCGGTAGAGCCCGAACACGGCACTGAGCTGCTCACCGGTGAGCGTGGACGGAGCGTAGGCCGACGACACAGCGTCGATGAGGGCCTGACCACCGGACTCGGCCCCTATGGCGAAGGTGGTGGTCCGCAGGCTGGGAAGAAGATTGGCGCCCTGGATGTCCAGATTCAGGTAGGCCACGGTCTGAGAGAGCGGGATCACCGGATGGTCGACGTAATACCGCGAACCCAGCAGGCCGTCTTCCTCGGCGTCCCACAGCACGAAGGCCACCGACCGTGACGGCGGGTTCTGAGTGAACCGACGGATCATCTCGAGTACCAGTCCGGTGCCGGTGGCGTTGTCGGTGGCTCCATTGCAGATGTTGTCTCCGCCGATGGTGCCGCAGCTGCCGTGATGGTCGTAGTGGGCTCCGATCAGCACGTACTGGTCGGGGTAGGTGGAGCCTTCGATGACCCCGATCACGTTGGCGCCGTCGGTGAACGGCTGGAGGTAGGCGGCGTCGCCGGTCTGACCCACAACCGGCCCGACAGTGGACTGGCTGAACTGCTCTACCAGCCAGGTCCGAGCCGCCACCCCTCCGGGCGAGTTGTTGTTGCGCCCGGCGAAGGAATCCGACGCCAAGTGACGAACCTCAACCGGCAGACACGCCGAGAGTCCCAACCCCAGGACTGCAACCACCACGAGTCCAACTGATCTCCTGACAATGCCCACTGGCGCGCCCCTCCGGCGTTGTACAAGTTGCCGAAAGCCTAGGTGACCACCCGCCGCGACCACCGGAGATGTTCAGACCGACATGACCACCGGGACGATCATGGGACGGCGCTTGTTGCGGTCGCTGACGAACTTGCCGGCGGCACGGCGCACCACCCGCTGCATGGACTCGATGTCGTGCTCGCCCTTGTCCAGCGCCACCAGCACGGACTCGTGCACCGTCTTGCGGGCCTCCTCCAGCAGATCCTCGGCCTCGGGAGCGTGCACCCACCCCCGGGTGATCACCTCGGGTCCGGTGACCACCTCACCGGCGTCATGGTCGATGGTGACGATGACCACCACCACACCCTCCTCGGCCAGCACCTTGCGGTCCCGCAACACACCGTGGCCCACGTCGCCCACGATCCCGTCGACGTACAGATACGGCGCCGGCACCCGCCCCGCTCGGCGAAGGCCCTGGTCGCCCAGCTCGATTCGATCCCCGTCCTCACAGATCAGCACCCGCTCATCGGGTACGCCCATGGTGCGGGCCAACTCGGCGTGGGCCACCAGGTGTCGGTACTCGCCGTGTACGGGAACGAACCAGTCGGGACGCACCACCGAAAGCAGGGTCTTGAGTTCCTCCTGCTTGGCATGGCCGGTGGCGTGGACATCTTCGATCCCCGAGTGCACCACCCGCACCCCCAGACGCACCAGGCCGTCGATGACCTTGGACACGTTCATCTCGTTTCCCGGAATCGGATGCGAGGACAAGATCACGGTGTCGTGTTGGTCGAGGTTGAGCCACTTGGACTCCGACGAGGCCATCAGAGCCAGAGCCGACATGGGCTCGCCTTGGGATCCGGTGGAGATCACACACACCCGACCGGGGTCGAGGTCGCGCACATCCTCGATGTCCATGAGGTTGCGCTCGGGTATGGTCAACAACCCCATCTGGCGGGCCAAGGCCACGTTCTTGCGCATGGACAGACCCAGGGTGGCGATCACCCGATCGTGGGCCACGGCGGCATCGGCAATCTGCTGAACCCGATGGACGTGGCTGGCGAAGCAGGCGGTGACTATCCGGCGCCCCACGTTGGCGGCGAACAGGTCGCTGAGCACCTTGCCCACGGAACGCTCGGAGCGGGAATGGCCGCACTGATCGGCGTTGGTCGAGTCTGACAGCAGCAGGCGCACACCCTCGTTCTGGGCGATGGCCCCCATTACTCCCAGGTCGGTGAGCCGACCATCCACCGGGGTCAGGTCCAACTTCCAGTCACCGGTGTGAAGGATGGTTCCCTGCGGGGTGTGAAAAGCGGTGGCGAATCCCTGGGGCACCGAGTGGGTGACCGGAATGAACTCACAGTCGAAGGGGCCGAACCGGCGCCGCTCGTTGTCGGCCACCGGGATCAGTTCGGTGCGGTCCATGAGGCCGGCCTCTTCGATGCGGTTGGAGGCGAAGCCCAGGGTCAACGGCGAGCCGATGATGGGGAACGACAGATCACGCAACAGGTAGGCCAGAGCGCCGTGGTGATCCTCGTGGCCGTGGGTGACGATGCAACCCTCGATGTCGTCGGCCCGTTCCAGCAGCCACCCGAAATCCGGCAGCACCAGATCGACCCCCAACATGTCGGCCTCGGGGAACATGAGACCGCAGTCGAGCAACATGATCCGTCCCTCGACCTCGATGGCTGCACAGTTGCGGCCGATCTCACCCAGGCCACCCAGGAAGGTGACCGATACCGGGGCGGTCACGTGAGCTCGTAGCCGAGGTCGGCCAGCACCACCCGGGCCCGCTCGGCGGTGCCAGAGGGAGCTGGCCCCAAGGGCAGTCGGCACTCGCCCACCGCCAGCCCGAGCTGGGCCATGGCCACCTTCACCGACTGTGAGAACACGCAGGTGTCGCTGTTCATGTAGTCGAACGAGGCCAACAACGCGGTGTTGACCGCTCGGGCGGTCACCAGGTCACCCTTGGCGACCGCCTCCCACATCTCGCGTTGGCGAAGCCCGCTCCAATGGCTGGACACGCCGACCACACCCACCGCCCCGTAGGCGGCGAAGGCCAGGCTGAGTGGTTCGTCACCGCTGTAGACCTCGAATCCGGCGGGGGCTTCGGCCAGCAGCCTTGCGGTGCGTGACGGATCGCCGCCGGCGTCTTTGAGGGCCACCACGTTGGGCACGTCGCGGGCCAGTCGCACGATGGTGTCGGTGGCCAACGGCCGACCGGTACGGCCAGGCACGTCATAGAGCATCACCGGCAGGTCCGACGCCGCCGCCACCGCCCGGAAATGAGCTTCGAGCCCCGACTGGGGAGGCTTGTTGTAGTAGGGCACCACCGCCAAGATGGCGTCCATTCCGGCCTCGGCCGCGGCCCTGGTCATCTCCACGCTGTGGGCGGTGTCGTTGGTGGTCGACCCGGCAATCAGGGGTACGTCGACGGCCGCCCGCACGGCCTCGAACAGCTCCACCCGTTCGGGATCGGTGAGCACCGCACTCTCGCCGGTGGTTCCAGCCAGCACCAGAGCGTCGTTGCCGTTGGCAACCAGCCACCGGGCCAGATCGGCTGCCGCGGCCTTGTCGAGCGATCCGTCATCGGCGAAGGGGGTGACCATGGCGGTGATGACCGAACCGAAACGCGACATGGTTCGACCCTACTCGCCCCTTCCCTTCGGCTTCCTGGTCCGAAAACCGGTTAGACCTCGAGCGGAGGCGGACCCATCAGCAAACCCTGCCGTAGGAGATGCTGGGGGGGGTCAGGCCACCTCGGTACGCAGTTCGGCGTCGCTGAGGGCGAAGGACTGGTACTCGTCACTGGTGTCGGTGAGATCCTCGAACTGGATCACGCCGAGGTCCTCGAAGCGGTGGCGCAACCATCCATCGTTGGCATCGAGCAGGCCCAGCTTCTTGCAGTTGGGCACGATCTTGGTGAACAGCATCTGCTGGAACAGGGCCCGGTTGGGGTTGTCGATCAGCAGGGGCAGAACGTCTTTGGGGTTGAGG